>NZ_JBFRCV010000010.1:0-203964 GCF_052113245.1 Arthrobacter sp. YAF34 | reverse complement strand
GGTTACGGCGGTCATAGCGTGGGGGAAACGCCCGGTCCCATCCCGAACCCGGAAGCTAAGACCCACAGCGCCGATGGTACTGCACCCGGGAGGGTGTGGGAGAGTAGGTCACCGCCGGAACATCATTAACGGTCGAGGACCCCCACCACAGGTGGGGGTCCTCCCGCATTTAAACCCCCACCCCAAACCGACCCTCCCGCACGTCCGGCACGCCCAACCACGACGCTCCCGCACGTCCTGCACCTCCCCGAGAAACGCTCCCGCACGTCCGGCACGCCCAACCACGATGCTCCCGCAGCACCGGCACCTCTCCGGGAAACGCTCCCGCACGTCCGGCACGCCCAACCACGACGCTCCCGCACGCCCGGCACGCCCAACCACGACGCTCCCGCACGTCCGGCAGGCCCAACCATGACGCTCCCGCACGTCCTGGGCATACCAGGGAGACGCTCACGCACATCCCGCCCCAGCCGGCGGGCCCCCCGGGGCAGCGGCTTGCCGGAGCCGGGCATACGTGAGGGAGGAACGCACCGAGCTGGCAGGACGTGCAGGAGCGTCGCAGCCACCACCGCAGGACGTGAGGGAGGATCGCACCCCGAGCCTGAAGGACGTGAGGGAGGATCGCGCGGGGGAGGGCGGTGCCAGCGGTGCGCTCCCCGGGCTTCTCGCTGGATGGAACCCCCCTCGGCTGCGGATGGAGCCCCCTCGGCTGCCGGTCAGCCCGAGCCGTTCGACCGAACCAAAAGTGAGGCACGACTCACCGCGGCCTGGCGAAGCGGAAAGGGCGCGGACGGAGGCCCGTCCGCTCTCGGCGCAATTTGACGGCGATCGGCGTCGATTCCGGCGATTTTCCCCAAAAAACGCCGAAAACACGCGGAATTTGCCACCTCTACGTCGCCAAGCTGGTAAGTTTTCGAACAGTGGCTTGTACGCATGCCGTGTGCAGGCTCCAGAAATCATGACCGTCCAGGAGGACTTAAATGGCTAAGAACCGTAGTGAACTTGTTGCAGAGGTAGCAGGCAAGGCCGGCACCAGCCAGGCAGCAGTCAACTCCGTGCTCGACGCACTGTTCGAGGTCTTCGAGACCTCTGTCGCCGCGGGCGAAAAGATCACCATCCCGGGCTGGCTCGCAGTCGAGCGCACCGACCGTGCAGCACGCACCGGCCGCAACCCGCAGACCGGCGAGACCATCCAGATTGCCGCTGGCCACAGCGTCAAGCTGACCGCTGGCTCCAAGCTGAAGGCTGCAGTCGCCAAGAAGAAGTAGTCTTCTTCGCATGCCTGAAAGGAGCGGCAACCCTCGGGTTGCCGCTCCTTTTGCGTGCCGCGGCCATTCCCGTGCCCTGACTAGCCTCGCGGCGGACCGCCTCGCGCCGCCCCGCATCGGGCTCCCCGCCTCGCGCCGCCCCGCTGAGGCCGATTCGCTGAGCCGGGCGGCGTAGCGGACAATGGAGTAGTGCCTTCCGCAGCAAATCCAACACCCACGACCGCAGCGCCCGCTCCCCCCGGAGAAGGGCGCGGCTCTGGCCAAGGCGCGGGCGGAATTACCGGGCCGTGGCTGATCGCCGGCCTGGCCGCGTTGTTCCTGGGACTGGCCGCGGCACTCATCTTCTCCGGCGCGGCGGCCGCCCGCGAAGTCTCGGATCCCGGGGCTCTCGTGCGCTGGGGGCTGCCCGTGAGCAAGGCGCTTCACAACGTAGCGGTGGCCACCGTGATCGGCGGCCTGATCTTCGCCGTCGGCATCCTCCCGCGTGACCGGAACAGCTCACGTTCCAAGGATCGGGACGCTCCGGAACATCCCGCCTTCACCCGGGCACTGGCCGTGGCCGCGGCGGCGGGCGCCGTCTGGACACTCTCCGCGATCTCCGTTCTGGTCCTGGGCTACGCGGACATTGCAGGGCAGGGCATTTCCGGAGACCCTGAATTTACCCGCTCCCTCGTGTACTTCATGACAGACATCGACACGGGGCGTGCCTGGCTCACCGTCGTTATCATCGCCGCCGTCGTAACCACTGCCCTCTTCGGCGTACGCTCCCGCGGCGGGCTGGCATTGACGCTGGTCCTGGCCCTGATCGGGCTGGCCCCTCTCGCCCTGATCGGACACTCGTCAAGCTCCAATGACCACGAGGGCGCCATCAACTCACTCGGGCTCCACCTGGCGGGCGTATCGGCCTGGGTGGGCGGAATCATTATGCTGGCCCTCCTCTCCGGCGTGCTGGGCGGCGCCGGGGCGGCCGGCCGCAAGGCGGGCACCTCCGCCGGGACCGCCGACATCACCGAGCCGACCCTCCGCCGCTTTTCATCCCTTGCGGGCTTTGCCTTCGTCCTGGTCTTTGCCTCCGGCGTGATCAATGCCAGTATCCGGCTCACCACCTGGGCCGACCTCTTCGACTCGGCCTACGGGCAACTGATCCTCGCCAAGACAGCGGCGGCCCTCGTGCTCGGCGGCATCGGGCTCATGCACCGTCGCTGGATCATCCCGCAGCTGGGCAACCGCGCCATGGGCCGGTCCGCCCGCCGCGTGCTGTGGCAGCTGGTGATCGTGGAGCTCATCATCATGGGAGCGACGTCCGGGATCGCCGTCGCCCTGGGACGCTCCGCTCCGCCGCAGCCCACCACGTTCGCGCCCGACGCGTCACCGGCCTTCATCCTTTCCGGCTATGAACTGCCGCCGGAACTGACGCCGCAACGATGGCTCACGGAGTGGCGGCTCGACTGGCTCTGGGTTGCCGTCGTCGCCTTTGCGCTGGTGTCCTACGCCCTCGGCGTGTGGAAAGTGCTGCGGCGGGGCGACTCATGGTCCTGGTTCCGGACCGTCAACTGGGTGATCGGCCTCGTGGTGCTCACCTACGTGACCTCAGGGCCGCCGTCGGTCTACGGCCGGGTAATGTTCTCGGCGCACATGGTGGACCATATGGCCCTGACCATGGTGGCCCCCATCTTCCTGGTCCTCGGCGCCCCGGTGACGCTCGCGCTCCGGGCGCTGACCCCGCGGCGCGACAGCTCCCGCGGGCCGCGTGAGTGGCTGCTGATCTTCATCCATTCCAAGTTCTCGCAGCTGGTGACCCACCCGCTCTTCGCGGCCGCCAACTTCGCCGGCTCGATCGTGCTGTTCTACTACTCGGACGCGTTCGGCTATGCCATGCGCGACCACGTGGGCCACGAACTCATGAACGTGCACTTCGCCCTCACCGGCTACATCTTTGTGCTCACCATGATCGGCACCGACCCCTTGCCGCGCCGGGCGCCGTACCCCATGCGGTTGCTGCTCCTGCTGGCCACCATGGGCTTCCACGCGTTCTTCGGTGTCTCCATCATGGGCGGCACCGGGCTCCTGGCCGCAGACTACTTCGGGAACCTCGGCCGGACATGGGGGGCGTCGGCCCTGCTTGACCAGCAGATGGGCGGGGCCGTGGCCTGGGGGATCGGCGAAGTGCCCACGCTGCTGGTGGCGATCGGCGTCGCCATCATGTGGTCCCGCTCCGACGACCGGGAGTCCAAACGGACCGACCGGGCGGCGGACCGGAATAACGACGCCGATCTCACTGCTTACAACGATATGTTTGCCAAGCTGGCCGAGCGCGATGCCAGGCTTAGCGAACGCAATTCCAAGCTGGAAGGACGCTGATGACCGAAACCGTACGCACCCACCTCCGGGTCCGGGCCTCCGAGCTGGTGGGCCGCAACTGGCTGAACACCGGCGGCAAATCCCTGGACCTCGAATCCCTGCGCGGCAAGATCGTCCTGCTGGACTTCTGGACGTTCTGCTGCATCAACTGCCTGCACGTCCTGGACGAGCTCCGCCCGCTCGAGCAGCAGTACTCCGACGTCCTTGTGACGGTGGGCGTGCATTCGCCCAAGTTTGAGCACGAGGCCGATCCCGTGGCGCTGGCGGCCGCCGTCGAACGCTACGAGATCCGTCACCCGGTCCTCGACGACCCGGAACTGGACACCTGGAAGGCCTACACAGCCCGGGCCTGGCCGACCCTGGTGGTCATCGATCCCGAGGGCTACATCGTGGCCCACCTCTCCGGCGAAGGCCACGCAGACGGACTCGCGGTGCTGATCCCCGAATTGATCGCCGAACATGAGGCCAAGGGCACCCTGCACCGCGGTTCCGGCCCCTATGTGGCGCCGGAGCCGACGTCGGGCACGCTCCGCTTCCCCGGCAAGGCCTTGTTCCTTCCCGCCGGCCGGGGCATTGGAACCGCCGGGGACGGCTCTTGGCTGGTCACCGACACCGGCCATCACCGGCTCGTGGAACTCTCCACCGACTTCCAGACTGTCCTGGGCACCTACGGCTCCGGTAAAAAGGGCCACGCGGACGGCAACGCCGCCGAGGCCCGGTTCAATGAACCGCAGGGCTTGGTGCTGCTTCCGGAAGACCTCGCCGCGGAGACGGGCTACGACGTCGTGATTGCGGACTCCGTGAACCACCGGCTCCGGGGGCTGTCCCTTGCGGACGGAACCGTCCGGACCCTGGCCGGCAACGGCGTGCAACGGCTCCTGGAAACGGGGCCGGCCCGCGTTGACGAGGAAGGCGCCGCCTACGGTGCCCGGCTGGAAGCGGATCCGCTTGCGGTGTCCCTGAGCTCGCCGTGGGATGTCGTATGGTCCACCAAACTCAACGCCGTGGTGGTGGCGATGGCCGGCGTGCACCAGATCTTCAGCTTCGAGCCGACTTCCGGCGCCGTGAAGATCATTGCCGGCAACGGCCTTGAAGGGCTCCTGGACGGCCCGGCCGCAGAAGCCTGGTTCGCGCAGTCCTCCGGCCTCGCCGAGGACGCCGAGGGGAACATCTGGGTGGCCGACTCCGAGACTTCCGCCCTGCGCAAACTGGTGATTGACGACGGCGGCAGCATCACCGTCGAATCTGCCGTGGGCAAGGGCTTGTTCGACTTCGGCTTCCGCGACGGACCTGTCGCAGAGGCGCGGCTGCAGCACCCGCTCGGCGTAACGGTGCTTCCCGACGGCTCGGTGGCGATCGCCGACACCTACAACGGCGCCGTCCGCCGCTACGACCCCGCTACGGGCACGGTTTCCACGCTGGCCCGCGGACTGTCCGAGCCCTCGGACGTCATTGTGGACCACACCCACGTCGCCGGATCCGAGCCGCTGCTGGTGGTGGTCGAGGCCAACAAGCACCAGCTGGTCTACGTGCCCATCCCCAAGGAAGCCCAGCAGGTGGATGAGGGCGCGGCCCAGACCCACCGGCCCAAGAGCGCCGTGGCGGCCGGGCTGCTTGACCTGGCCGTCCGCTTCACTGCGCCCACCGGGCAGAAGCTGGACGACCGCTGGGGTGATCCCACCCAGTTGAAGATCTCGTCCACGCCGCCCGAGCTGCTGGTTTCCGGCGGCGGGACCTCCGTGGGGCTCCTGCGCACCCTGGAGCTTTCTTCCGACGTTCCCGAAGGCGTACTGCACATCACCGCCCGCGCGGCGGCGTGTGACGGCCCCGAAGACGCCGACGGCGAGATCCCGGACCATGCGGCCTGCCACCTCTACCAGCAGGACTGGGGCATTCCCGTGCTCCTCCAGGCCGACGGCGACACCGAACTTGTCCTGGACCTGCGCGGAATGGACTGACCGCTGCACAGGTGATGCACAGGTGCTGACGCGCCGGTGCCGACCAAGAGGCTGCTGTCCGTGACCCGACGTCACTGACAGCAGCCTCTTGGCTTAATTCCGGCGCGGCCCGCCCCGCACCCTTTTACGGGCTTTGGACCTTGGAGCAAGCCGGGCCATGGCAGGTGTACCACCGGCGCGGGGACGCAGCCGACGGGGAAACGCGACACGTCGGACTACTGCTTGAGCCGCAACCGCACCGGCCCGGGATACCGCTCGAGTTGGTTCCCGCATGGCTCAAAAGTCTGCCGTACGTGACGGGAAGGGCCCCGGAGCCGGAGTCTACTGGGTCCTAGTAGTTGATTTGCGGAGTGAGCTTGACGGTGTCGCCGTTGATGTCCAGCCGGGTCGTGAAGCTGAAATCGTGCACGGCGTTGATATCCGTCACGGCGCCCGTGAAAAGATCCACCTGGCGCGCCTTGATCCGGGCCTTGCCGTCCAGCGGCGCCACCACCCAGCGGCCGCCAAACGGTTCGATCTTCACGGTGGGGTAGTCCGTGATGCTCCAATCGATGGTCCCGTCAATCACGCGA
The DNA here is from genome assembly GCF_052113245.1 of Arthrobacter sp. YAF34. Lineage (NCBI taxonomy): Bacteria > Bacillati > Actinomycetota > Actinomycetes > Micrococcales > Micrococcaceae > Arthrobacter > Arthrobacter sp. YAF34. The sequence goes on along the minus strand of NZ_JBFRCV010000010.1, from coordinate 197,805 downwards.
TTGTTGGTGGCGTGGTAGAACGGGCAGTTGGGCTGCAGCTTCTGCTGCTTGTCGGCTTCATCGGCGCAGGAATCCAGGAACTCCTTGACCTTGCCGCTCACCGCCCCCTTCAGCGCGGCCGTGGCCTCGGTCAGAAGATTCAGCGACGCCGGGCGCGCGTCCCCGCCGGCCACCGTGGCCCGGGTGGGCGGCGCCGAGAAATACTGGCCGTTCAGTCCGGCCTCGTATTCGCCGGGGTAGAAGACGGCGAAGGAGTTTCGGCCGTTGGGCATATTCACCGGCACGCCGTTCAGGGTGGCCTCGTTGGAGTTGACCACCGTGACGTCCAGGACCGGCAGCGCAGAAGGGACAAAGGACCATTTGTGGAAGAACAGCCACTCGGTGCCGGAACGCTCCAGCAGGAACTCGGTCCGCATCCGGCTGCCGTCGATGGTGTACTCCATGGGCACCATGACCTGGTTTGCGCCGCGGTCTTCAGCATCCCCAAGCTTGACGTCGGAGATGCGTGCGGCCGCGGTTTGCAGGGCGGTTCCGTCCAGCACGGCGGCATTGCTTTGCGGCACCGAGGCGCGCAGCAGACCCAGCGCCTTTTCGCCTTCGCCTTTTTGCAGGGCGCTGAGATAGTCGCGGACGGGCTGCTGGGGGCCGGCGATGGAGTTGTTGACCAGGTTGATGGAAACGATCGCTGCGGCCACGGCAAGCATCAGTCCCAGCAGCCACCCTGCTGCGATTTTGACCAACGCCTGACTCATGTGCACGGTTCTTACGTTACCTGCACCCCACAGGAATCCCCGTCTCACGGTCCGCATCTGTGACGCGGACCATTGCCGCCCGCGCACCGGGGGCCGGGGCAAGGAGCGCTCCGTCCGCTGCCGCAGGTGCCCGCCCTAGGGGCGGCGGCGTTTCGAGGACGTGCCGAAAACTCCGCGGAGCAGCTCCTTGCCCAGTTGGGTTCCCAGCGACCGTGCCATGCTCGTGAGCCCGCCGCCCAAAGCCCCGCCCCACGCCTCGGCAAGGTCCCCGCCAGCCGGCTCGGGCCGCCGCGGCGCCTGCCGCGGCGTAGGCCGTTTCGGGGCGTCGCCGTAGTCGGGCGCCGGCTCGGGCGCCGGCGGCGCCGCGGCCGGCCGGCTGCTGGGACGGCCCAGGATCTCTTCCTCGATCCGCCGGGCTTCGGCGTCGATGGCCCGGGGATCAGCTCCGGCACCTGGAACCGGCGCGGCGGGGCCAGTGGGCGCCGCCGCCTGGCCGGCGAGTTTCTCGTACGCGGAGACGCCGTCGACGGCGGTGCCGTACTTGGGCAGCAGGGCCGAGCCGGCCACGGTGCCGGCGATCAGGGAATCGGTGCTGGGACCCATCAAGGACTCCGGGGCCCGGAGCCGGGTCAGCGCCACAGGGGTCGGCGCGCCCCTCTCATTCAGGACCGTGATGACGGCCTCGCCGATGCCGGCCGTGGTCAGGGTCTCCTCCAGGTCATAGTCGCTGGTGGGAAAGGTGGAGACGGTGGCCTTGAGGGCCTTGGCGTCCTCAGGCGTGTAGGCGCGGAGGGCGTGCTGTACCCGGTTTGCCAGCTGGCCAAGGACGTCGGCGGGGACGTCTTTGGGCGTCTGCGTGACGAAGAAGATGCCGACGCCCTTGGACCGGATGAGCCGGACGGTTGTGGTGATGGCGTCAAGGAAGGCCTTTGAGGCGCCGTTAAACAGCAGGTGGGCCTCATCCAGGAAGAACACGAGCTTGGGCTTGTCGAGGTCCCCGGCCTCCGGCAGATCTTCGAAAAGGTCCGCGAGCAGCCACATCAGGAACGTCGAGAACAGCATGGGCTTGGTCTGCAGTGTCGGCAGCTCCAGGCAGCTCACCACGCCCCTGCCGTCCGGAGCGGTGCGCATCAGCTCGGCGGTGTTGAACTCGGGCTCGCCGAAAAACTTCTCCATGCCCTGTGCTTCAAGCGTGATCAGTTCACGCAGGATCACCCCGGCCGTTGCCTTGGAGAGGCCGCCGAGTTCCGCGAGCTCGTCCTTGCCCTCGGCGGAGGTCAGGAACGTGATGACTGCGCGCAGGTCCTTGAGGTCGATGAGCTCGAGGTTGTTCTTGTCCGCGAAATGGAAGACCAGCTGCAGGCTGGATTCCTGGGTCTCGTTCAGGTCCATGACCCGGGAGAGCAGGATGGGGCCGAACGAGGTGATGGTGGCCCGGACCGGGATGCCCATGCCGTCGCCACCGAGGGCCAGGAATTCCACCGGGAAGGTTTTGCCGGACCATGCCTGGCCGATGCTCTCTGTGCGGGCCAGGAGTTTTTCGGTGCCCGTGGCGGCGGTGGCCAGGCCGGAGAGGTCGCCCTTGATGTCGGCCAGGAACACCGGCACGCCCGCGGTGGACAGCTGTTCCGCCATCATGTGCAGCGTGACGGTCTTGCCTGTGCCCGTTGCCCCGGCCACAAGGCCGTGCCGGTTCATCATGGCGAGCGGCAGCCGGACGGACGCTTCCCTGTGGAGTTCGCCGTCGACGATCGCCGCACCGAGTTCGATGGTCGGGCCCTCCAGGGTGTAGCCCTGGACGATCGTGGCGACTTTGTCTGCAGTGGATTTGATGGCCATGCGGTTAGCTTAGCCGGGTCCGGGGTTCCCGGACCCGGCTAAGAGCCGCCTATTCGGCGAGGGCCTTGAGGACCTCCTTGGCCACGTCCTCGCTGGACTGCGGGTTCTGTCCGGTGATGAGGTTTCCGTCCCGCACTACATGCGACGTCCAGGCCGCGCCGTTCTCCACCAGTGCGCCCTTCTCCTTCAGGACGTCCTCCACGAACCACGGCGTATTGGGTCCGGTGCCGCCGCCCAGTTCCTCCTCGTTGGTGAAGACGGTGAGGCGGCGTCCGGCGAAGGTGAACGCGCCGTCGTCGTCCGTGGCGCTCAGCAGACCGGCCGGGCCGTGGCAGAACGGTGCGATGATCTTGGCAGCCGCGTTGGCGCCGGAGAGGATCCGGCCGAGGTCGGCATCCTGGTAGAGATCGGCCATGGGCCCGTGGCCGCCCGGCATGACGACGGCGTCATAGTCGGCGACGTCGACGCTGCCCAGCACCAGCGGGGCGGACAGCTCGGCGTCGATCGACTCAAGGTAGGCCTTGAAGCTGTCCGCGCGATCCTGGCCGCCGGCGGACTCGGCCGCGAGGCTGACCTCGTCCACGGTGGGCTTCCGGCCTCCGGGGGTGGCGATGTGCACGGTGTGGCCCGCGCCGAGGAGGGTCTGGTGGGAGACGACGAGTTCCTCGGCCCAGTAGCCGGTGGGGTGTTCGCTGCCGTCGCGCATGGTGAGGGAATTTGCGGCCGAGACGACCATCAGGATGTTAGCCATGGTGTTGTTCCTGTTCTGCCGGCAGGGCCGGCGGGTGGTGGATGGGTTTAGCGTGCCGCTTGGAGTTCGGCGAAGGTGGCGTCATCAAGGACGACGCCGGCCGCGGCAAGGTTTTCTTCGAGATGCTCGATGGACCCGGTGCCGGGGATCGGCATCATGACGGGGGACCGCCGCAGCAGCCAGGCCAGTGCCACCTGGGATGTAGTGGCACCGAGCCGCCCGGCGGCCGCATCCAGCGGTCCGCCCGGACGGGAGAGCTCGCCGGCGGAGATCGGCGCCCACGGAATGAAGCCGATGCCGTTCTCCTCCGCGTACTCGAGGACGTCCTCGGAGCTGCGGTCCGTGAGGTTGTAGCGGTTTTGCACCGTGGAGACCGTGAAGTACTTCCCGGCTTCCTCCAGCTCCTCCACGCTGACCTGGGAGAGGCCGAGGGCCTTGACCTTGCCTTCCTTCTGCAGGTCGCGCAGCACGGCGAACTGCTCCTCGCGGTCCACTTTGGGATCGATCCGATGCAGCTGCAGCAGGTCAAGGGAATCGACCTTGAGCTTGCGGAGGCTCAGTTCCGTCTGCTGGCGCAGGTACTCGGGCCGGCCGACCGGAATCCAGGCGTTGGGGCCGGTGCGGGTGAACCCCACCTTCGTCGCAATCTTGACGCCGTCCCGGTAAGGGTGGAGCGCCTCGGCGATGATTTCCTCGCTGATGTTGGGGCCATAGGAGTCAGCGGTGTCAATGAAGTCGACACCAAGCTCCACGGCGCGGCGTACGACGGCGACCGCGGCGGCGCGGTCTGCCGGCTCGCCCCAGACGCCGTCGCCGACGATCCGCATGGCGCCAAACCCCAGCCGGTGGACGGTTGCCAAGTCCTTTAGGGCTATCGTGGCGGATGTTTCCGGGTGCTGTGCTTTGTCATGGCTCATAGGTTAGGGAACATCCTCAGCCTGCTGACTATTCCGCGGGATTCCCCATGAGGCCTTCCCGGTCCGCGCAGTGGGGCGTGCGCAGCGGCCGTGCGGGCGGAAAATATCTGTCCTGCCGAATTACGCCAACGATTAGTGTTTTTTGTTTTAGACTGTGCCATGCCCAACTCGCTCCCGCGCATCATGCTGGCCTTTTTCGTGACCCTCGGCCTTGTCCTCATGGGCGGAAGCCCGGCCTCGGCCGTCACCTCCCCGGGACCGGGGATCGACGTGTCCTGGCCGCAGTGCGGCAAGCCCCTGCCGAAGCAGCCTGTCTTCGCGGTTGTTGGCGTCAACAACGGCCTTGCCAACAACACCAATCCCTGCGTGGCGAGCCAGCTGGCCTGGGCGAAGACGGCGAAATCCCCCGCGGCGACGGCGCAACCGAGGATGGCGCTGTACGTCAACACGGCCAATCCTGCCCGTCAGGGGTCCTGGTGGCCCAAGTCGAACACGTACGGCGGCGTGACGGTCACCAACCCCTACGGCAACTGCGCCACGGGGTCGCTGAGGGCCTGCGCCTATATCTACGGGTGGGCGAAAGCGTCCGACGACGCCAAGAACCGCGGCGTCATTAATCCGCAGTACTACCTCTGGTGGCTGGATGTGGAAACGGAGAACACCTGGCAGACGGACAAAACCGCCAACGTCGCTGTCCTGGAGGGCATGACCACCTACTTCAAACGGATCGGCGCCCGGGTGGGCCTCTACTCCACCGGCTCCCAGTGGACGCAGATCGCCGGAACCGTGAAGTCGACCAGCCCCCTGGCAGGATTGCCGAGCTGGCTCGCCGGGGCGGGTTCGGCGTCCCGCGCCAAGGCAAACTGCTCCCTGGCCGGGCTCACCCCGCGCAGCCGGGTCTCGATGGCGCAGTACATCTCCGGCGGACTCGACTACAACTACTCCTGCAGCTGAGGCGCCGGCAGAAATATCGCGGGGGCCGCCGTCGTTGACCCCAGTGTGTCCGCGCCGGAAATCCGGCGCGGCCGCGGACCGCAGACCTCATCTCCGGCCCGAACACTGCTCCGCAACGAAAGGCCGGCTTCTCCCGTGACTGTTCCGCTTTCCATTCTTGACCTCGCAACCATCGGCCCGGGCCAGACGGCGGCCGATAGCTTCGCCGGAAGCGTGGCCATGGCCCGGCTCGCCGAGGACCGGGGCTACCGGCGGATCTGGTACGCCGAGCACCACAACATGTCCTCGATCGCCTCCTCGGCCACGAGTGTGCTGATCGCCCACGTCGCCGCGCACACGTCCAGCATCCGGCTCGGCGCCGGTGGAGTCATGCTGCCCAACCATTCGCCGCTGACCATCGCGGAACAGTTTGGCACGCTGGAAACCCTGCACCCGGGAAGGATCGACCTCGGGCTGGGCCGCGCACCGGGAAGTGACCAGAACACCATGCGTGCCCTGCGCCGCGATCCGATGTCCGCGGAGAGCTTCCCGCAGGACGTCCTGGAGCTTCAGGGCTACCTGACCGGCCCCACCCGAATCCAGGGCGTCGAGGCCACGCCTGGCAAGGGCACCAATGTGCCGCTGTACATCCTGGGTTCTTCCCTGTTCGGGGCCAGGCTGGCCGCCCAGCTGGGCCTGCCGTATGCGTTCGCCTCACACTTCGCGCCCAATGCGCTGCAGGACGCGGTGTCCGTCTACCGCCGGGAATTCCGGCCCTCCGCGCAGCTCGACGCCCCGCACGTGATCGCCGGGGTCAACGTCATTGCCGCCGATTCGGCAGCCGACGCCCAGGCGATGTTCCAGGCCACCAAGCGGGCCAGGGTCTCGCTGTTCTTCGGCAATGGCCGTGTGTTCAGCGACGACGAGGCGGACATGATCCTGGACTCGCCGCAGGGCCAGCACATGGCGCAGATGATGAAGTACTCTGCCGTCGGCACCCCCGACGCCGTCCTCGCGTACCTGGAGGAGTTCACCGAGCACGCCGACGCCGACGAGCTGATCGTGGCGCATCAAAGCACCGGCACCGAGGCCCGGCTCCGTTCCGTGGAGCTGCTGGCCGACGCCGCCCGGCTGGTGCGGGCGTAAGCGCCGGCCTATAGGTCCCGGCGCGCGCCCCCGGACGCTGCGACGGGGAAGACGTGCGGGGCGGTGTAGCCGGCCCGGGCGAACGTACGGGCAATGCCCGCACTCACCCGGGCGGCGTCGTCGTTCCGGACCAGCGCAAGGGCGGCGCCGCCGAAGCCCCCGCCAGTCATGCGTGCGCCGATGGCGCCCAATTCCTGGGCGCTGGACACGGCGAGGTCGAGCTCTGGGGTCGAGATCTCGAAATCATCGCGCATGGACAGATGCGATTCGTTGAGGAACGGTCCGATCGCGGCGGCGCCGGAGGTCCGCAGCGCGGCGACAGTGTCCAGTACCCGCTGGTTTTCCGTGATGATGTGGCGGACCCGGCGGTAGGTCTGCCCGTCCAACAGTGCTGCGGCGCGGGGGAGGTCGTCCGGGCCCAGCGCCCGAAGGCTGCCGACTCCCAGAAGGCGGGCGCCGTCTTCGCAGGAACGACGGCGGCTGGCGTAGCCGCCGTCGGCATGGGAGTGGCTGGTGCGGGTGTCGATCACGAGCAGCCCCACCCCGGCGCTGGCGAAGCCGAGGGCGACGCTCTCGGTCAACAGGCTCTGGCAGTCCAGCAGGATGCCGTGATCCGGCTCGCCCAGGAGCGAGGCCGACTGGTCCATGATGCCCGTGGGCGCGCCGACCACCCTGTTCTCCGCCAACTGGCCGATCCGGGCCAGTTCCTGCCGGTCCAGCCCGAGCTCCCAAAGATCGTTCAGGGCAAGGGCCACCGCGCATTCGACTGCGGCGGAGGACGATAGCCCGGCCCCGGCCGGCACGTCCGAGGTCAGGGCCAGGTCCATGCCGGCCAGCCGGGAAGCTGCGCCGTCGCCGGCCGCCGCCTGCGTCATCGCCCAGGCCACGCCAAGGGGGTACGCGGCCCAGCCGGTCAGGGAATCGGGATCGAGGCCGTCGAGGCTGGCCTCCACCACGCCGGGAAAGGAGATGCTCGCGACCCGCAGCAGACGGTCGGCCCTGGCACGGGCCGCTACCGTGGTGCGCTTGTCGATCGCGATGGGAAACGCGAAGCCGTCGTTGTAGTCCGTGTGCTCGCCGATCAGGTTGACCCGCCCGGGCGCCGACCACAGGCCCTCGGGCGCGCCGCCGAACAGGCTGGCGAAGTATTCACTTCCCGGTTGACGAACATCGTTCATCGCTGGGTGTCCTTTTCGATGGCGCCGCGGAGCCGTGCGGCGGCTTTTTCCGGCGGGATGTCCGCGATGAACGCACCCATGGCGGCCTCCGAACCCGCCAAGTACTTGAGCTTGTCTTCCTCCCGGCGGGGTGAGGTCAGCTGCAGCATGAGCCGGATGTCCTCTCGGTGGGCGTGGACCGGCGCCTGGTGCCACGCCGAAATATAGGGGGTCGGGGTGTCATAGAGGGCGTCCACGCCGCGCAGGAGCCGCCGGTAGAGATGGGAGAACTCATCGCGCTCTTCGTCGGTCGTGGCGGCGAGGTCCGGGACGTGCCGGTGCGGGAGAACATGCACTTCCAGCGGCCAGCGCGCGGCAAAGGGGACAAACGCCGTCCAGTGCTCGCCCTGGAGCAGCACCCGCTCGGACTTCTGCTCGAAGCTGAGGATGTCCTCGAACAGCGGGCCGCCGTAGTTTTCGATCGTGCGGATCAGTTGGGCCGTGCGGGGCGTGATGTACGGGTACGCGTAGATCTGCCCGTGCGGGTGGTGCAGCGTCACCCCGATCGCCTCGCCGCGGTTCTCGAACGGGAAAACCTGTTCGACGCCGGGCAGCGCCGACAACGCTGCCGTCCGGTCCGCCCACGCCTCCACCACCGTGCGCATCCGGGACAAGGACAGTTCCGCGAGCGAGCCGGTGTGCTCGGGGGAGAAGCACACCACTTCGCACCGGCCCACGGACTGCCTGCTACGCCCCAGGCCCACCCGGACGAGGTCGTCCAGCCCCGCAGGGGCGGCGGCCCCGGTGAGATCGGGTCCGAAGGACGGGGACTTGTTTTCGAAGACGGCGACGTCGTACAGGCTCGGAATTTCGGAGGGGTTGTCCGGCGATGCCGGGGCCAGCGGGTCCAGGTGCGAGGGCGGCAGGACCACCCGGTTCTGCCGGGCAGCCGCGATCGAAATCCACTCGCCGGTCAGGACATCCTGGCGCATGGTGGCCGTGGCCGGCCGGACCGTCGGCTCGCGAAGATCCTCCCCCCGGTCGGGCGCCAGGACGGTATCGGCGTCATCGAAGTAGATGAGGTCCCGGCCGTCGGAGAGCTTGTGGGACCGTTTCGTAATCTGGCCCATGTCAGGAGCTCCTCACGGGGCGGCCACTGTTGGCGGCGGGATTGGCGGCGGGATTGGCGGCGGGGTTGGCGCCGACGCGGCGGGCGGCCAGAAGCAGCCCGTGTTCCGGGTTCAGGACAGGCATCGGGAGCCCGGATTCCGCCAGGAAGCGGCCGGTCGCCTCGACGCCGCCGGCAAGCCACGCCGGGGGCACCGCCTGCAGGAACGCCCGGCCGTCGTCGCTTGCCGGGTAGACCGCTTCCACCCGGTACACGGCGTCGGGCAGCAGCCCGGGGAGGCCGATCCGGCCGGGGACTTCGGCAAACGAGGTCGCCATGGACACCAGCGCGAACAGGGCCTCGCCGCCGTCGTGGGATACAACCCCGTGCAGCCGGAGCGACGGATCGGGCTCATCGGCCCGGACCATGCGCCCGCTGTGCAGCAGCGGCCGGTGCTCCTTGAACAGGGCGATCGCCCCGGCAAGCTCTGTGCGCTCGGAATCGGCGAGGTTCCGGACATCCCATTCGAGGCCGAAGTGGCCAAACATCGCCGTGATGGCCCGGAAGGAGAGGTCGTGCGTTCGCGCGGTGGTGTGGCTCGTGGTGGGCCCGATGTGTGATCCGACGAGCTCCGGCGGAACCACCATGCCGGTCCACCTCTGAATGCTCTGCCGTTCCAGGGCATCGTTGCAGTCTGAGGCCCAGATCCGGTCTGTGTGTTCCAGGATCCCCAGATCCACGCGGGCACCGCCCGAGGAGCAGCTCTCGATCTCGACGCCGGGGTGTGCTTTGCGGAGCTCATCGAGGAGCCGGTAAACGGCCCGCGTCTGGGCATGCACGGACGGGCGGCCGGCGTGGCCCATTTCGGTCAGGTCCCGGTTCTGGTCCCATTTGAGGTAGGCGATGTTGTTCTCGCGGAGCAGGGCATCGAGCCGGTCGAAGATGTACTGCCACGCCTCCGGATTGGCCAGGTCCAGGACCTGCTGGTGACGCCATTGCTCGGGCAGCCGGCCGGCAGGACCGCCGGCGGACTGGTTCCCCCCGGCGCTCCGGGGTGCCGCCCCGGCGATCCAGTCCGGGTGGGCACGCGCCAGGTCCGAATCTTCGTTGATCATCTCGGGTTCGACCCAGAGCCCGAATTCCATGCCGCGGCCGGTGACCGCGTCGATCAGCGGAGCCAGGCCGCCGGGCCACAGGTCGTCGTCGACGTACCAGTCGCCGAGGCCCGCGTGGTCGTTGCGACGGCCGCGGAACCAGCCGTCGTCGAGGACGTAGCGTTCCACGCCCAGCCCTGCGGCGGCTTCGGCGAGCTCGAGCAGCACCGGCAACCGGTGGTCGAAATACACCGCTTCCCAGACGTTGAGCACCACGGGACGGGCTTTACCGGTCCGCGCGCCGGGGTGGTGCGGGCGTCCGCGGAACCAGGCATAGAAGGCATCGCTGATGCCGTCCAGCCCGGCGGCCGAGTACGCCGCGAACAGCCACGGGGTCTCGTAGCTGGCGTTCGCGGCGAGCGTGATCTCGCCGCCCCCAAGCAGTTCGGAAGCGCCGAAGACGGTCCGGCCGTCCGCGGCGGCGTCAACGAAGCTCTCGTGATTGCCGCTCCAGCCCAGATGCACGGCCCACACTTGCCCGTGGCGGTTGCCGAATCCGGGGCTGCCGGCGGCGAGCAGGAGTGAGGCGTCATGACCGGTCCGGCCGTGCCGGCCCGAGCGGACCCACGTGCCCTGGCGCAGCGGCATGCGCTGGGGGTGGGACTCCCGGCACCAGCGGCCGGTCAGGTCCAGGATTTCTGTCGCGGCACGGCCCACCGGCAGCACGGCCGCGAGCTCATCGAGGCTATAGGGGCTGCCGCCGTCGTTGTCGAGCCGGTGCCGGAGCTGGAGCAGGCCGCCGTCGTTGATCCTGATCTCCGTGCGGACGCTGACACCGGCCTCGGGATCGGCCTGGGTGATGACAGCCGAGCAGTCGTCACCGTCCGTACGCTGCACACTCACAACGCGCAGACGGGCCGAGAACGCCTGGCCGTTCCGGTGTCCGCGCAGGCCGGGCCGCCCGCGCCAGCCGGAGGACGCCTGCGGGACCAGGCCCAGCGTGACCGGGACGTCGAGGGCCGAGTGCGGCACGGCGTCGGCCAGCAGCGAAAGGTCCGGCAGCGCGGGGCCGAGGTCGGCGCCGAAGTGCAGCATCGCGGCCTCGCCCGTGCTGAAATCGATGAGCAGCGACGTTCCGCAGCGGCGCAGGTACAACGGCTCCACAGCTGCCGCGCCCAGCGGGGAGCGGGTCTCGGCGGCAAGGGTGAGGTCCGGGTTGTTCACGGTGGCTCCAGACGTAGTGGGTTGGGTGGGCGCGGGGCGTGCCGGTCAGCCTGCGGCTGCTGACGGGCTTTCCGCGGTGATCGCCGCGCTGGTGCGCCGGGCCTCGCCGGTGCGGGCCAGGCGGAGCCGCCCGACGCGCTCGCCGAGGATGCGCCGGGCCTCGCTGCCGAGGAGGTCGTCGCTGATGAGTTCGTCGGCGTCTTCCAGGCTGGCGATGGTGCTGATGCCGAGGGTGCCCCACTTCGTGTGGTCGGCCAGCACCACCACCCGCCGGGCCGCGGTGACGAAAGCCCGGTTGGTCTCCGCTTCCAGCACGTTGGGAGTGGTGAACCCGGCATCGGCGTCGACGCCGTGGACGCCGAGGAACAAGACGTCCAGGTGCAACTGTTTGAGCGAGGACGTGGCCAGCGGCCCCACGAGAGCATCGGAGGGGGTGCGCTCGCCGCCGGTCAGGATCACGGTGGACGGGGAGGCGCTCTGGTAGAAGACGTCGGCGATCCGCACGGAGTTGGTAACCACCGTGATCCGCGGACCGGCGGACAGCAGCTGCGCCAGCGCCCACGTGGTGGTGCCTGCGCTGAGTCCCACCGCCATCCCCTCGCGCACCTGGGCGGCCGCCTCGTGCGCAATTGCCAGCTTCTCGTCCTTGAGCTGGGTCACCTTCAGCTCGAAGCCTGGCTCGTGGGTGCCGGCTCCGCCGGGCAGCTTGGCCCCGCCGTGGATCTTCTCCACGGCGCCCGCCGCGTCGAGCGCCTCGATGTCCCGGCGCACGGTCATCAGCGAGACGCCGAGCATCTTGGCGAGGTCCGCGACGCGGACGATCCGCTCACGCTGGACCTCCGCGAGGATGGCGGAATGGCGGGCTGCGGCTAGCATGTGGAGTCCTTACAGGCTTGAGTGGTTTGGAAGGCTTGACGGGTTGGATTGTCTTGATTGGCTGGCGGACGTGCCGACCAGTTGAGCGGCGCGGGAACGGACGACGGCGACACCGCCCGCCGGGAGGCCGAGCCCGCCGTCGAGCTCGGTGCCGGTGAGCAGGTCCACGCCTTCCAGCGGCAGCCGGACTTCACTGGCCCCGTGGTTGATGCAGAACGTCCAGTCCGTCCCGTCCTTGCTGCGCCGGGCAACCTCCACGTCGGCCGGCAGATCCGGAACGAGCGGCTGTACCCCGGCATCGGCGCAGACGACGGCGAGCAGCTCGCCCAGGCCCTCCGGGGCGAGCGTGGTGGCGACATAGTAGGAACGGCCGCTTCCGGCGCGGTTGCGCGTCACGGCGGGAGAACCGGCAGCCGGCCCCTCACCCACGGCCGCGAGGACCTCGGCAGTGGTGGCCCGCCCCAGTTCGTTCCAGCACGTGCCCGCACCGAAGCCGCTGAGCTGCACGCATTCCCCGGCGCGCAACGGAAAGAACTCTTCCATCTTCACGCCCAGCAGCGCGCTGAACGCGCCGGGGTAACTGCCAAGCCTGATGTGGTCATTTTCGTCCACGATACCGGAGAAATACGTCACCACGAGGTGGCCGCCGGCACGCACGTACGCGTCCAGGTTCGAGGCCCCGGCATCGCTCACGAGGTACTGCATCGGCGCCACGACGAGCCGGTAGCCGGCGAGGTCATCGGTGCTCTGGCGGAAGTCCATGGGGATCCCGGCGCGGTAAAAGGCATCATGCCAGCGCCGGGTTTCCGCGATGTTCGAGGCATCCACGCTCGGGTGTGAGTCCAGTTCCGAGGCCCAACGGGCATCCGTGTCGTGGAGGATGGCCACGTCCACCCGGCCGGAGGCCCCCGTGACCACTGAGCCGCTGACTTCGGCGAGGCTGCGCAGCGCCTGGCCGAGCTGGACCACGTCGCGCCAGACCTTGGTGTCCGTACCGGCATGTGGCAGCAGCCCGGAGTGGAACTTCTCGGCGCCGGCGCGGGACGCCCGCCACTGGAAGAACAACGCGCCGTCGGCGCCGCGGGCCACGTGCTGCAGGGAGTTGCGCAGCATCTCGCCGGGGGCTTTGGCGATGTTGCGGGGCTGCCAGTTGACGGCCGAGGTGGAATGTTCCATGAGCAGCCACGGCTTGCCCTTGGCCCAGCCGCGGGTGAGGTCCGCGGTGGCCGCGAGTTCCTGGAAATTCCGTGGATCCTCGGCTATGAGGTAGTGGTCGTTGGAGACTACATCCATCTCCTCGGACCAGCGCCAGTAGTCCACCGGCTGGTGCAGGCCCATGCTGAAGCCCATGAAGTTGGTAGTGACGGGATGCCCCGAGTGCGAGCGGATGATCGCGGCCTCGGCCTTGTAGCATTCGAGCAGCTCATCGGAGGAGTAACGGGCGAAGTCCAGCTGCTGGGTCGGGTTGACCCAGGTCCCGGAGGTCCGCGGCGGCAGGATTTCGTCCCAGGCCGAGTAGCGCTGGGACCAGAAGGCGGTTCCCCACGCGGCGTTGAGGGCCTCAAGGTTGCCGTACCGGTGTTCCAGCCAGCGCCGGAAACCGGCGGCGGCGCCGTCGGAGAAGTCCGGCTGGTTGTGGCAGCCGTACTCGTTATGGACGTGCCACATCACGACGGCGGGATGGTCCTTGTACCGGGCGGCGATCTGCTCGGTTAGCGCGGCGGCGGCCCGTCGGTAGTCGGGGCTTGAGGCGGCGAAAGCCTGCCGGGACCCGTAACTGTGCCGCACGCCGTCGGCCGTTACCGGCAGGGACTCGGGGTACTTGTGGCTGAACCAGGGCGGCGGGGAGGCCGTGGCGTTCGCCAGGTCCACCCGGATGCCGTTCGCGTGCAGCAGGTCCAGGACCCGGTCCAGCCAGCCGAACTCGTAGACGCCCTCGGACGGCTCAAGCAGGGACCAGCTGAAGATGCCTACGCTGACCAGGTTGACGCCGGCCTCACGCATCAGCCGGACGTCCTCGTCCCAGGTCTCCTCGGGCCACTGCTCCGGGTTGTAGTCTCCGCCGAATGCCAGCATCGGGGAGCCCTCGGAGCCGAGGCGGGCGGTGATGTAGTCCATGGAGTTGTTGATGTGGTCGGCGTTGAAGCCCATGTTTATCCTTTGCTGGAGCCGAGGGTCAGGCCCGCCACGAAGTGGCGCTGCAGGAGCAGGTAGATGATCAGGGCGGGGATGGCCGTGATCATGGCGCCGGCGGCGATCAGGTTGTAGTTGGAGAGGAACTGGCCCTGGAGGTTGTTGATCGCTGTGGTGACTGGAAGGCGGTCGCCAGTTTGGATGAAGAGCAGGGGCCAGAAGAAGTCGTTGTAAATGAAGATCACTTCGAGCGTGCCCATGGCGGCCAGGGCCGGGCGGCACAGCGGCAGGATGATGTCCCAGTACTGGCGCCAGACGCCGGCCCCGTCGACCAGCGCCGCCTCGGTCAGTTCGGGGGACAAGGCCTTCATGTAGTTCGAGAGGACGAACGTCACGAAGCCGATCTGGAAGGCGGTGTCCACGGCGATCACGCTGATATAGGTGTTGAGCAGGTTCCCGGAGTCGCTGAACGCATACGGCAGTTCGAAATGCTTGAACATCTCAAAGAGCGGCGCCGCGAGCACCTGCGGGGGCAGCAGGTTTCCGGCAGTGAACATGATCAGCAGGGTGATGTTGAACTTCCAGCTCACCCGGCTCACGGCGAACGCCATCATGGAGGCGAAGAAAAGAATCAGGAACACCGACGGGACCGTGATGAGTACGGAGTTCCAGAACAGCTTGGCGAAGCCGCCCTGCGTCCAGGCCTGAGTGAAGTTGTCGAAGTTGAAGGCCCCGCCGGTGCTGAAGTAGCCGTACTTGTCCGTGTCCGCCTTGGGCCGCAGGGCCGTGAAAATGGCCCAGCCCAGGGGTACCAGCCAGATCGCCGCCATGACGATGAGGAAAACATGGGTGCCGTAGTGCCGCTTGCCCTGCTTGTTGTTGGCCGGCCGGCCGGGCCGGGGGACAGTCTTGCCCGGGCCGGAGCCGCGTTGCCTGGCGTCCGCCGGCGGGCCGGCCGCGGCGGCATCGGTAGGATGGGCGATGCTCATGCCTCTTTGTCCTTTCCGAACGCGCGGGACAGGTAGAACGTGATGGGGATCAGCGAGATGACGAGCAGGATCACGGCCAGGGCCGAGCCGATGCCGATCACCTGCCCTTCGCCCACCAGGTTCTGGATGACCAGGGCGCTGATGAGTTCCAGGCCGTTGGTGCCGCGGTTGATCACATAGACGATGTCGAACGCCCGGAGGGATTCGATGACGGTGATGACGATGATGATGACGTTGACCGGACGCATGGCCGGGAAGATCACCCGGAAGAAGGTCTGGACCGCATTGGCGCCGTCAATCTGGGCCGCCTCGCGCAGGGTCGGATCCACTCCCTTGAGACCGGCCAAGTACAGGATCATGACGTAGCCGGCGTGCCGCCAGGTGGCGGCGAAAAGGGCAGCCCAGATGTTGACGCTGGAATCCCCGAACCAGTCGACTGCCTGGGGCGTACCCGCCGTGCCGAGGATGAAGTTCAAGAGGCCGCTGTCACGGTTGTAGAACAGCTGCCAGATAATCCCGATCAGGGCCAGGGACAGCATCACCGGGGCGAAGAAGATGCTCTGGTAGATCCGCGTGCCGCGGATATTCTGGTCCAGGAGCACAGCCAACAGCACCCCCAGCGGGGTGGCGACAAGGGCCAGGAACGCCAGCCACAGCACGTTGTGCTGCATGGCCGGCCAAAACGGCGGGTAATCCTGGGCGACAAACTGGTAGTTCTCGACGCCGGCGGGTTTGATGTCGGTCAGCTCCAGCCCGTTCCAGCGGGTGAAGGACAGTCCGACCGACATGAGCGTGGGGATCCAGACCAAGACGAGCTGGATCAGTGTGGGGACGCCCACCATCATGCCGAGCACCACTTTGTCGCGGCCGGACAGCCGCCGAACCCGCCGAGCGGGGGCGGCGACTGCTTCGCGCCCCCGCGCCGACGGATTGGTAGAGACACTCATGGGGATTCCTTGCCTAGAGAAAATGCTTGAGAAAATGCTGGGGAAACTGCGTGCGGAACACGCGTGCAGACAAGCCGCTACTGTGCGGCGTAGAGGGACTTGGCCTGGGCCTCCAGGTTTTTCACATCGATGTTGCCGTCCTTGATGAACGACTGCAGGGCCGGGATCATCACGTTGTTGGCCATGGCGGGCAGTGCATCGCGGTCAAAGAACTGGCTGATGTTCTTGGCACCGCTGATGGCCTCCGCCAGTTTCTTGTTGAGCGGCGTGAACTTGGACGTATCCGCACCCTTGGCGGTAGCGATGTTGGACGAGTCGACCGAGGCGTACACATCCTGGCCCTCCGGGGTGCCGACGTAGGCCAGGAAGTCCCGGGCGGCTTGGTTCTGGCCGCCCTTCTTGGAGAGCAGGAGGCCGTCAATGGGCGCCTCGATGGCGTCCCGGCCTTCCACGGCGATCTCCGGGAACGGGAAGAAATCGATGTCGTCGGCGATTGCCTTATCCGTGTACTGCTGGGTCAGGAAGGAACCGAGCAGGTACATGCCCGACCTCTTGTCCGCGAGGGACTTCGCGGAATCCTGCCAGGTCATGCCGAGGGCGTTCGGGTTCTGGAACGGCAACAGGGCCTTCCAAGTGTCGAAGACATCGCTGACCTTCTTCTGGTCCCAGCTTTCCCTGTGCGCCGTGAGATCCATGTGGAACTGGTAGCCGTTCAGCCGCATGTTCAGGTAGTCAAAGGTGCCCATGGCCGGCCAGCCATCCTTGTCCGCAAACTCAATCGGAATCAGGCCGTCTGCCTTCATCTTGGCGGCGAGGGTCTTTAGCTCATCGAACGTCGTGGGGACGGTGTAGCCCTTAGCGGCCCAAAGGCTCTTCCGGTAGAAGAAGCCCCACGGGTAGTTGTAGTTCGGGATCAGATACATCTTGCCGTCGGCGCCCGTCGAGGCCTTTTTCAGCGCGTCGGAGTAGTTTCCGCCGACCTTTTCCCAGACATCGTCGATCGGGGCGAGCAGTCCCTTGCCGGCGTAGTACTGCATGCGGTAGCCGGCGAACCACGTGAACGAATCGTCTGGGCTGCCCTGGAGATAGGTGTTGATCTTGTTCTGGAAGTCGTTGTGCGCCACCACGTTGGTGGTGATCGCAATGCCGGACTTCTTCTGGAAAGCGTCCGTCACCGCCTTGTACGCGGCCTTGGGGACCTCGTCGGAGGATCCGGAGCCGAACGTCGCCGTCGTGGCGCCGCTGCTGGCAGGTGCGCTGCCTCCCGTGCAGGCTGAAAGCAGGGGAATGCCAGCCATCGCGACTGCTCCGGCGCCGAAGGTCTTCAGTAGCGTTCTCCGGTCCCACCCGCCTCGGCTGGAAGCGCGGAGCGGTGCGTCTTCATGCATTGTCATAATTTCTCCTTTGAAATATCACGGCCGGAGTGAGGCAGCTCACATAATTAGACATCATAATCGCACAATAAGGAACGTCAAGTAGCAAAAAAGAACATTACGGCTCGGTTGGCTGGCGCTGTGAGTGGAGTCCGGCGGCCGGATCCCTGCCGCATCCCGCCGGGTCCCTCCGTTGACTTAGGGCCGGCGCGCTCATAGCGTTAAGCCCCTCGGGGCGCCGACGCGGTCCGCCGGCAGGCGGTGGCGCCCGGATCAGCGCATACATGGCGAAAACCCGGGTGCACCCATGAAGATCAAGTCCACAGCCGCCGCCACGGTGATCGTTCTGCTGTTCCTGGCCGGCCTGTTGGGCGGCTGTTCCGCGCCGGCGACGGCCGCCGCCACCGCCTACTACGTGAGCGCGGACGGCAGGGACACCAACAGCGGCACGTCGCCCCAGTCGGCTTGGCAGACCCTCGACAGGGTCAATGCCGCTGCGCTGCGGGCCGGGGACTCGGTCAGCCTTCGCCGCGGAGACGTCTTCTCCGGCGGCCTGATGGTCAGCCGGAGCGGCACCAGCCGGCTGAGGATTACCCTGAACTCCTACGGAAGCGGCCCGCTGCCCGTGGTCACGGCGGGGCTCGAGGGCACTTGCGT
The DNA here is from genome assembly GCF_052113245.1 of Arthrobacter sp. YAF34. NCBI lineage: Bacteria > Bacillati > Actinomycetota > Actinomycetes > Micrococcales > Micrococcaceae > Arthrobacter > Arthrobacter sp. YAF34. The sequence goes on along the minus strand of NZ_JBFRCV010000010.1, from coordinate 179,909 downwards.
CAGGCTGGACGGGGACTTCATTACCGTGGACGGCCTGCAGGCGGAGTCTTGCGGCTATGCGGGTTTCGCGGTCTATGGCGACCACAGTTCCGTGCGGAATTCCGCCGCGAGAAAGAACGCCGCAGGCATCAGGGTCAGTGACGGCTCCGACTTCGGCAGCTATACCAACAACACCCTCGCTGACAACAACATCATGAACGTCACTACGCCGGGATCGCACTGCGGCACCGCGGCAGCCGTGCAGTGCAGTGACGATTCGGGCGCCTTCGGATTCCTCATCAACGGCAGCGACAACGAGTTCGCCGGCAACACCGTCACCGGCTCCACCGCTTTGTCCTACGACTTCGGCCACGATGGCAGTGCGTTTGAGATTTTCAATGGCAACCGGAACAGGATCCACCACAACGTCGCGGTCGACAACAACGTTTTCTCTGAAGTGGGGCGCGGGGGCGGCGGCACTGCCGATGGCAACACGTATAGCTACAACCTCATCCGGTCCACGTGCGGCCCCGGTTGCACCCAGGCCATGGGGCTGATTGCGCGCGGCGGCACGTCCTCCTCCTTCGGCCCGACCAACGGCATCACGTTCGAGCACAACACCGTGTGGCTGAACGGCCCGGACTCCCAGGCGGTGGTCTGCCACTCCTCATGCCCTGCTTCCACCGTCATTAGGGCAAACATCCTCGTGGCGGTCCGCAACTCGCTGTGGATGGACGGTGCCGGCTGGACCGAGGAGCAGAATGTCCTGAACGGACCCACCAATATCGTCCCCGACCCGACGTCCACCACGGATCCTGCCGGCTTTGTCAATGCGCCCGCCGATCTCCACCTCGCCGGCACCAGCCCGGCAATCGACCGCGCGGGGCCGAGCCTGTTCCCCACGGATCTGGACGGCCGGCCAGCCAGCCAAAACGGCGACTGCCAGGGCGGCGACGCACCCGACGCGGGAACCTACGAGTACAAGCCGACCGGCTGCTGACCGGCTGGCCGGCCAGCCGGCCGCCGGGGACCCCGGCTGACGCCATGCGGCAGGACGGGTCTTGACAATACGGAACTGAACCGGTTTAGTAATACCCATCACTTAACCGGTTCAGTGCAGCCAGCTGCCAGCGACCAGACCCGAAGGGATCGGCTCCATGGCAGTCACCATCAGCGACGTCGCACTAGCGGCCGGTGTCAGCAAGGGTGCCGTGTCCTATGCCCTCAACGGCCAGCCCGGCGTCAGTCCGGAGACCAGGGATCGCATCCTCCGGGTGGCCAAGGACCTCGGCTGGAAACCGAGCCTGCGGGCGAAGGGGCTGTCCTCAGCCAAGGCGTACGCTTTGGGCCTCGTGGTGGCCCGGGACCCGTCCCTGCTGGGAACCGACCCCTTCTTTCCGGCCTTCATTGCCGGGATCGAGACAGCGCTCGCCGAGCACGACTACACCTTGGTCCTCAGCGTCGCCACGGCGCCGGGCGCCGAGGAACGCTGCTACCGCAAGCTGGTGGACAACGGCCGCGTCGACGGCGTGATCCTCACCGACGTCCGGCACAACGACTCCCGCATCCCGCTCCTGCTTGAACTCAAGGTGCCCGCCGTTACCGTGAACCGGCCCGACGCCGGATGCCCTTTTCCGGCCGTCTCCGTGGACGAGTCAGCCGGCATCGTCGCGGCGGTTGAACATCTGGTGGGCCTCGGGCACCGCCGGATCGCGCACGTGGGCGGCGGCCAGGAATACATCCACGGCCGGAGCCGGCGCAAGGCTTGGGAGGAGGCGCTGGCCGCGGCCGGCCTTCCCGCGGACCTCTTTGCCGCTGCCGACTTCACCGCGGCTGGAGGAGCAGCCGCCACAGCCCAACTGCTCCGTCGGGAGGACCGGCCCACTGCGATCGTGTACGCCAATGACCTGATGGCCACCGCCGGGCAGTCCTATGCGCAGTCGCTGGGGCTCAGCGTCCCGGGGGACCTTTCCATCACCGGCTATGACAACGCGGAGTTCACGCAGTACCTCAACCCGCCACTCACCACCCTGGCCACCGACCCCATGCTGTGGGGGCGGGTTGCGGCCCAAGTGCTCCTGAACCAGTTGGCCGGCACGGGCCGCGGCGAGGACACGGTCCTCCCCGCACCGCGCCTGGTGGTCAGGGCCTCCACCGGGCCCGCACCAACTGACCCCGCCCTAACCCGCCCCTAGTCCGCCGCCCGGCAATAGCCTGCACGATCCCTAATTCTCATCCCGCACGAACACCAACCCTGGCACTTAACGTCAGCAAACCCCTCCCAAGGAGACGCAATGAAGCGATTTTCAACTGCCACGCGAGTAATGTCCGTGGCTGCCCTAACCATCATGGGAGTCGGCCTCGCCGGCTGCGGTGGCGGGGCCGGCGGGAGCACGGCAGCGTCCGCCACGACCGCCAAGGGTCCCATCAAGATCTGGTACTCCAACAACGAGTTCGAAGTGAAGTGGGGCAAGGACATGGTGGCCGCGTGGAACGCAGCCCACCCGGACCAGCAGGTCGATGCCCAGGAAATCCCGGCCGGAAAGAGTTCCGAGGAAGTCATCGGGGCTGCCATCACCGCGGGGAACGCCCCTTGCCTGGTCTTCAACACCGCTCCTGTGGCGGTGCCGCAATTCCAGAAGCAGGGCGGCCTCGTCGCACTGGACTCGTTCCCGGACGGTGCCCAGTACATCAAGGACCGCACCGGCGATCTCGCCGACCAGTACAAGTCCGCGGACGGCAAGATGTACCAGCTGCCGTGGAAGTCCAACCCGGTTGTCTTGTTCTACAACAAGGACCTGTTCAAGAAGGCGGGCCTGGATGCCGGGCACCCGAAGCTGGGAACCCAGGCCGAGTTCCTGGACACGGCCCGCACCCTGGTGAAGTCCGGAGCCGCGGCCAACGCCGTGTGGCCTTCGCCCTCCAGTGATTTCTTCCAGCCATGGTTCGACTTCTACCCGTTCTACGCCGCCAGCTCGGGCGGCACCACGCTGTTGAAGGATGGCAAGGCCACTTTCGACAGCGACCAGGGCAAGCAGGTCGCCACCATGTTCCAAACCCTGTACAAGGAGAACCTGGCCTCGAAGGAGGTCTATAAGGGTGACTCCTTCGCCGAGGGCAAGGCCGCCATGTCGCTGGCCGGGCCGTGGGCCGTCGCCGCTTACAAGGGCAAGGTCAACTGGGGTGCCGTGCCGGTGCCGGGCGTTCAGGCTCAGGCCAGCGGTTCCACCTTCTCTGACGCGAAGAACGTCGCGATGTACTCCGCCTGCAAAAACCAAGGCACGGCGTGGGAGGTCATGAAGTTCGCCACGAGCAAGGAACAGGACGGCAAGCTTCTCTCCGCAACCGGCCAGATGCCCATGCGCAAGGACCTCCCGGCCACGTACGCGGACTACTTCGCCAAGAACCCGGCCTATAAGCAGTTCGCGGAGCAGGCGGCCCACACTGTCGAGGTGCCGAACGTGTCCAACTCGGTGCAGATCTGGCAGACCTTCCGCGATGCCTGGGGCAAGTCCGTAATCTTCGGCAACCAGAGCATCGACGACGCGTTCAAGGGTGCTTCTGACAAAATCAACCAACTGGCAGCCCAGAAGTAGCAGGTGATTCCCCCATGTCACTCCGCTCTTCTGAAGGCAGCGCCGTAACGGGGCCGCCGGTTGGCGGAACGACGGACCAGCGGCTGGCCACCAGGAAACGCAAGAACTTCCTGGGCCGCCAGCCGCTGGGACTGTTGTTCAGTGCCCCGTACGTTATCTATGTCCTCGGCGTGCTGGCGTTTCCGCTCGGCTACGCCGTCTACATCTCCTTCCACGACTACTTCTTCACCGCTCCCGGCGTCCAGGTTGACCGCCCGTTCGTGGGCCTGGACAACTACATCACCGTCCTGTCGGATCCCGCCGTGCAGAGGTCCTTCGCAAACATCGGCGTCTTCCTGGTCATCAACGTCCCGCTGACCGTGGGCCTGTCCCTGGTCCTGGCCAACGCCCTGAACCGCGTAACGAAGCTCAAGACGTTCTTCCGGGTCAGCTACTACGTCCCGTACGTCACGGCGAGCGTCGCCGTCGTCGGCGTCTGGCTGTTCCTTTTCCAACAGAACGGCCTGGTCAACGCCGTGCTGGGGCCGCTGGCCCCGAACCCCTCGTGGCTGGTCAACTCCTGGCTCGCGATGCCGACCGTGGCGCTGTTCGTGACCTGGAAGCAGCTGGGGTTCTTCATCCTGCTGTATCTGGCCGCACTGCAGAACATCCCGGACGAGCTGTACGAGTCCGCCTCGGTGGACGGCGGCAACAAGTGGGTCCAGTTCTGGAACATCACCGTTCCCGGCGTCCGGCCGGCCAGCGTGCTGGTGACGCTGCTGGCTACCATCACCGGCGCCAACCTCTTCACCGAGCCCTACCTGCTCACCGGCGGCGGCGGCCCGGACGGCGCCTCAACCTCGCCGGTGTTCCTGATGTACCAGATGGGCATCCTGCAGGGAAACCCGGACGTGGCCGCCGCGCTGGGCGTGGTGCTGGTGATCGGCGTGCTGCTGATTGCCCTGATCCAGAAACGCCTCGTGGGCGGGAAGGAGGACTGACATGTCGACTCTCAACAAGGCAGCTGCGCCCAACGACGAAAATGACGGCGGCAGCAGCAGGGACAGCAATATCAACAGCAACAACAGCAACAACAGCAACGACAGCGACGCCGCCGGCCGTCCCGCGCGCCGCCCCGGCAGCCCCGGAATCAAAGGGTCCGTCAAGGCTTCGGGCGTGGAAAAGCGCAGGAACCTCGGCCTCGGCAGCTTCGTGCTCCTGGCCGTGGGCGCGTTCGTCTTCCTCTTCCCGTTCTACTACATGTTCATCGGCTCGCTGCAGACCTCGCCGGACACCTCGGTGGCCGGTGCATTCCCCGACCCGGCCAACATCACGGGCGCCAACTACACGAACATCAACAACTCCATCAACCTGCTCCAGGGCCTGGCCAACTCGGGTATCTTCACCGGCGGCGTCATCTTCTTCACCGTGGTCTTCGGCCTGCTGGTGGGGTACGCCCTGGCGCAGATGCACTTCCGCGGCAAGGGGTTGGTGTTCGGCATGATGCTGCTGGTGCAGATGATCCCCTTCCAGCTGCTGCTCATCCCGCTGTACGTGATGATCGTGCGGGACTACGGCCTCGCCGACACCTACCTCGGCATGATCCTGCCGTTCGCGATCAACTCCACCGCCGTGTTCGTCTTCCGCCAGTACTTCATGCAGCTGCCCTCGACCCTGTTCGAGGCGGCCCGAATTGACGGCGCCTCCGAGCTGCGGATCCTCTGGCAGATCGCCATCCCGCTGGTGAAGCCCGCGATTGTCACGGCAATCCTGCTGACCTTCATCGGGCCCTGGAACGAGTTCCTCTGGCCGTTCCTGGTCACCAAGGACCAGTCCATCCAGCCGCTCGCAGTCTCCCTGGCGAACTACATCTCCAACATCGCCGCGACTGCATCGAACCCATTCGGCGCCATCCTGGCGGGAGCATGCGTGCTCGCGGCGCCCGCCGTCGCACTCTTCATCTTCTTCCAGCGACAGTTCATTTCCACCAATATCGGCTCCAGCGTAAAGGGTTAATTCATGACCTCCCCCCAGACTTCCGCACTGCCCACTGTCCCCTTCACCCTCACCCGCGCCGGCGTCATCATGACGCCGGAACCGGGCAACGCCTTCGAGGCCGAGGGCGTGCTCAACCCCGCCAGCGGCCGCGGCCCCGACGGCGAGCTGTACCTGCTCCCGCGCCTGGTCGCCGAGGGCAACGTCTCCCGCGTGGGACTGGCCAAGGTCATCATCGAGAATGGCGTACCTACCGGCGTCGAACGCCAGGCCATCGTCCTGGCCCCAGACGAGGGTTGGGAGCGCGGACTGAACAACGCCGGCACCGAGGACCCCCGCACCACCTGGGTACCGAGCCTCGGCAAGCACCTGATGACCTACGTGGCCTACGGGCCGCTGGGCCCGCGCCTGGCCTTCGCCGACTCCGATGACCTGCGCACCTGGAACCGCCTCGGACCCTGCCATTTCGAATACCAGCCCGACCTCTCCATGGACCTGAACCTCTTCGCCAACAAGGACGCCGTGTTCTTCCCCGAACCGGTCAACGACCCCGACGGCGTGCCCTCCTACGCGATGCTGCACCGCCCCATGTGGGACCTGAGCTGGATCCGCGATGGCGAAGGCGAGCACCTGCCGGCCGGTGTCACCGACAACCGCCCCGGCATCTGGATCTCCTACGTGCCGGTCGCGGACGTCGAAAAGGACATCCGCAACCTCGTCCACATGACCAAGCACCGGCAGGTGGCCCTGAGCGAGTTCGACTTCGAGGAACTCAAGATCGGTGCCGGCCCCGCCCCCATCCGCGTAGACGAAGGCTGGCTGCTGATCCACCACGGCGTTTCGGGCGTCATCTCCAAGTCGGACTTCGCCCAGCAGCAGAACGTCAACTACACGGCCGCGGCGATGATCCTCGACGCCGATGACCCTTCCAAGGTGATCGCCCGCAGCGACAAGCCGCTCCTGGCGCCCGAAACCGAGGACGAGATGTCCGGAATCGTGCCCAACGTCGTCTTCCCGACCGCGATCGAGAAGATCGGCGAGCAGCTGTTCGTGTTCTACGGCATGGCTGATTCGAAGATCGGTGTCGCAAAGCTGGACCGCGTCTAGGGCAATACCGCGCGCCACGCAGCTTGGCCCCATCCCATCGCCATAGGAGTTAGACATGACCCGTCCCGCTGTTCATGCACGCCTGAAATCCGCCCCGGTCGCGGTCGTTGCAACGCTGTCGATGCTCCTGACCGGGGCGGGCGTAGCCTCAGCGACGCAGCCGGCCCCGGCCGCTGCGTCGCAGGCACCGCTCACCAACCTGTCCCACCTGAATTTCCTGCTCGACACCGTTCCTCTTCACGCCGTGGACGCCCACACGACGTACCAGATCGGCGAACATCCCACAGCGCAGGCACCGTGGACCTACGCCAACAAGAACGCCGACGGCAGTTACACGAGGGTAGGAGGAGGTTCCAAGGACCCGGCCACAGGCTACTGGAGCCAGGGCGCCTTCAACGCTGACGACATCGCGCGCACCGCCGTCGTCTACTTGCGCCATTGGCAGCAGACCGGTGACGCCTCAAGCCGCGATCGCGCCTTCGAGGTGCTGCGTGAGCTGACGTACCTGCAGACGTCTTCGGGTCCCAATGCCGGCAACGTGGTCCTCTGGCAGCAGGCTGATGGCACCCTGACGCCCAGTGCCAAACCGGCTGAACTTCCCGACCCCAGCGATTCGGCCGAGTCGTACTGGCTTGCCCGGACCGTGTGGGCCCTGGGAGAGGGATACGCCGCATTCAAGGCGGCCGACCCCCAGTTCGCCGCCTTCCTGCAGGACAGACTTGACCTCGCCGTCACGTCCCTGAAGAAGCAGTCCCTGGCCAAGTACGGAAAATATGACGTTGCTGACGGCGCCAAGGTCCCGGCCTGGCTGATCACCGGCGGGGCGGACGCCTCGGCCGAAGCAGTGCTCGGGCTCTCCGCCTACGCAAGGGCTGCGCCCGGAGACGGCGCTGCCGTTGCCGCGCTGCGCGAGCTCACCGAGGGTATCGCCGCGATGTCCTCGGGATCGGTTCAGCAGTGGCCGTTCGGTGCGATTCTTCCATGGAACCAGTCCCGGACCCTGTGGCACGCCTGGGGCGGCATGGCCGCGGCCGCCGTCGCAAATGCGTCTCCGCAGCTGAACCGACCCGATCTGCTGACCGCGGCGGTGAAGGACTCCGCCCAGTTCACTCCGCAACTCCTCGCCTCCGGCGGACCGGACAATGCCTGGAGTCCTGTCCCGGGTGAGGCGCAGATCGCCTACGGCGTGGACTCGCGGGTCGAAGGACTCGTAGCAACCGCCAAGGCCGCGAATGCTCCGGGCCTGCTCGACGTCGCAGCAGTGGCGGCTGGCTGGTACTTCGGCGCCAACCGCAGCGGAAAGCCCGCCTACAACCCGGCGACCGGCACCGCCATCGACGGCATCGAAACCGACGGCCGGGTCAACCCCAACTCCGGGGCTGAGTCCACCATCCACACCCTGCTCTCGATGCTCGCCCTGGACGCCAACCCGGAGCTCAAGGCCAAGGCCCTGGGCATCAGCAGCACCGTGGGGACGGACGGACTCAAGGTGGCCGAAGCGGAATCCGGAACCATCGCCGGCGGCGCAGTCGTCAAACCCGCCTCCGCGTGGACCGGTGAAGCCAACTGGTCCGGCGGCGCCTACGTTTCGCTCAACGCCGGCGGCACCCTGAAGATCCCGGTCCCCGTCTCGGACCAGGACCGCAACGTGTACCCGATCGTGAACCAGCGCCCCGACCCTGCCGGAACAACGTCATGGTCTTCCGGGCGCACTTCCCTCGGCAGCACGCCCAACGGTGGGGCAGGCGAGCAAGGCATCACGGCAGCCCCCGGCAAGCTTTTCCCGTTCTCCCTTGACCGGGCCATCCCAGTGGGCGCGGACAGCGTCGTCGCGAAGGCCGGAAGCGACGTGTCGATCGATGGCGTGCTGCTGCAGCCGCAGATTTCCTCGGTTACCGTCTCCGGCTCCGGAGGCCAATCGACGCTGTTCATCAGTGCGGCCACGGGAAGTATCGATCGAAAAGTGGACATGCCCCAAGGCTTCCATCTGAGCCAGCAAGCCTTTGATGCCTCCGGCCAGCCCGTCAAGCCAGGTCCCGACCAGAACGGGGCAGACCATTCCGGCCGAGTCACCGTAGCCCCGGGTGGGTTCACCTGGGTGACCCTGGTCCGCAACTAGTACTTATCACCACAGGAAGAATCCATGCAGAAGATCACCACCGAAGCACTGCTCCACAGTTACGAAGGAGCGCTCACTTTCAGCAATCCGCTGACGGACACCATCTCCACCGAGCAATTCTCCGCCGAGTACCCCGAACGCCCGGAATGGGCTGTGGGCCCGTTCCACAAGGACGATTCCCTCTCCTTCAAGCAAGTCCAGGACTGGGAGGATCCCACCGGCATCGGCTGGACCGCCGATTCAATCTTCAATCCGTCCATCATGGAGCGGGACGGCAAGCTGTACCTCTTCTACCGTGCATCTCCGCGCAAGGAATCGGTCTCCAGTCGCATCGGCGTGGCCGTCTTCGATCCCGAGAGCGGGTGGCGGGACAACCCTGCCAATCCGGTGATCTACCCCACCATGGACAACGAGATCCTCGGCTGCGAGGATCCCAAGGTCTACTTTGCCAATGGCCGGTACTACATGTTCTACAACGGGATCTGGACAATCGAGCCCAGCGACCAGCCGGCCGGCCAGGATTCCGACGCCTACCCCCTGGGCGATGTTGGTTGCGACATCAATGTTGCCGTATCCGATGACCTGATCCATTGGGAAAAGCTGGGCCTGGCTGTTCCGCACGAGATATCGCGGTATTGGGCCAAGGGTGCCGTCATCCCCCGCAACGGCCACGGCGAGGCGGTCAAGATCGGCGGGCACTACCTGATGTACCTGTCCGAGGGCTGCGGTGGAACCACCCACGTTGGCCGGTCCACTGACATGGTGAACTGGAGCTTTGAGCCTCAGGACTACCTGGATCTGGGACAGCTGGGCGGCTCACTGCACGAAGTGGCCTGCGCAATCGTCACCGGCGAGGACCGGGACGAACTGGTTCTGGACTTCTTCTATGCCGATGCCAACGGCGATTTCGCCGCGGCGCAGGCGCTCTATGACATCAGCCAGCCCTTCACCCAGAAAGCGGTCAACCAGGGCGGATCGCTGGCGTGGGGCGGGCTGCTCACGTTCGGCGGACGCTGGACGTTTGCCCAGGGCTGGGACGCCCCCTCCGGGTCCAGGGAAATGTACTTCTACCGCGCCGACCGCAGCTAGCACCCTTATCCGGGGTGTCCCGGGCGGCAAACAGACGTTACGGCAAACAGACGTTACATAGTTGCAACAGCCGGGACACCCCTGCGAAATCGGCCCCGAGGATACTGGAGGTACGTCCCTAGCGGACGATTTTCATGCAGGCATTGGGGAAGATCCGAAGGATGGCGCCCGTGCCCACTCCGCTCAACCAGTCCCTCGCTGACTCCGCACTGCTGACCAAATCATTGCCGCTGGGCCTGCTCCGGGCGTTTGTGCAGACGGACGCCGCCGACGACGGGCTGACCCCGCAGTTGCTGGCCGAGCTCAAGATCCTGGCCCGCACCCCCGGGCTGCTAGTGGCGTGCAATTACGGTGGCACCCTGTGCGCTGCGGAAGGAATCTCGACCGAGACCCTGCCGCTCGCCAGCGCCGCGATCGCCCTGCGTGCCCTGGCCGCCCTGCCCAACACCCACGCCGCCGTCATTTCCGGTCGGTCCCTGCGCGACCTCGCCGCGGTCTCACGCCTGCCCGCCGAGGTGCATCTGGTGGGCTCGCACGGAGCCGAGTTCGACATGGGCTATGCCCACAGCCTCTCGCTGGCCACCGAATCCGTGCTCCAGCAGGCCCACCAGGCCCTCGTCGAAACGGTCGGGGCGTACCGGGGCATCAGCATCGAGCGCAAGCCCGTCGCCGTCTCAGTCCACACACGGTCGGCCGCGCCGGACATCATTGCCCTGGCCACCCGGCAGGCATCGCACATTGCCGAGGAGATCGGGCTGCACTTCATCGTGGACGGTTCGGTGCTGGACCTTTCCGTCGTCGAACCGTCCAAGGCGACGGCCATGGAGCATCTGCGGTCCGTGCTTGGCGCCAGTGCCGCTCTTTACGCCGGTGACGCGTCCAGCGATGAGCTGGCCATGGCGACGCTGCGCGGTCCGGACATGGCGTTGCGTGTGGGGGAGGGCCCCACCCTGGCCAGCCATCGGCTCCGCGACCCGGAATCCTTCGCCCGGGTCCTGGCGATCCTGTTCGAACTGCGGCGGGCGTGGCTGTTCGGCGAGGACGCCGTGGGCCTGGAGCGGCACTCGATGATCGGCAACGGCTCGTCCACTGCCCTGATCACCCCGGACGCGAAGATCTGCTGGATGAGCCACCCGTTGCCGGACTCCGGGTCGCTGTTCGCCCATCTGCTGGGCGGCGACGCGGCCGGCCACTTCTCCGTGGAACCGGTGAACTCCTCGCAGGTCCTGGGCCAGCGCTACGTGGACAGCACCATGATCGTCGAGACCCGATGGGCAGACGTCACCGTCACGGATTATCTGGAGCCGGCCCCGGAGGGCATCACCAGCCTGGTCCGGGTGCTTTCGGGGACCGGCAGGGCCCGGATCGTGTTCGCTCCGCGTCCGGACTACGCGAATGCGCCGTTCAGCATGGAAGCCCGGGGAGCGGAGCTGCACGTGGTGGGAACCGCGGATCCGATCATCCTGCTAGCGCCCGGCGTGACCTTCTCGATCACCTCGGACGGCCGGCACGGCACCGCTGCCGGCGAGGTCGACCTGCGGGAGGGGCCCGTGGTCCTCAACCTGCGCTGCGGCGACACGGAATCCCAGCCCGCGGTGCCCGACGACGAAACCGGGCGCCGCTCCGCCGTCGCCCATCATTCCCGGCGCTGGGTCCATGAGCTGCAAATGCCGGGCGTCAAGCCGTCGCTGGTCCGCCGGTCCGCGCTGGTGCTGCGGGCCCTGGTCCACGAACCCACCGGCGCCGTGCTGGCCGCGCCCACCACCTCGCTGCCGGAGGGAATCGGCGGGACCCGGAACTGGGACTACCGGTACTGCTGGCTGCGGGACGGGTCAATGACCGTCAACGCCCTTGTGGATCTTGGCTCCACCGCGGAGGCCGAGGGGTTCCTGGCCTGGCTGACCCGGATCCTGGCCCACGCCCCTGGCCCGGAGTGGCTCCATCCGCTGTACTCGGTCACCGGGGCGCCGCTGTCCACCGAGGCCATCATCGAGAGCCTGCCCGGCTACGCGGGATCGCGGCCGGTCCGGATCGGCAATGCCGCCGACCACCAGGTGCAGCTGGACGTCTTTGGCCCGATTGCCGAGCTGATCGACGCCCTCAGCGCCCGGCTGGGGGTGCTCTCCGATGCGCACTGGGAGCTGATGGTCCAGATGGCCGCGGCCGTGCTGGCCCGATGGCATGAGGCGGACCACGGGATCTGGGAGGCCAGGCGGGCGCCGCGGCACCACGTCTATACGAAGGTGATGTGCTGGGTGGCGCTTGACCGGGCGCTGCGCACGGCGGCCCGGCACGGACGGGAACCGCTGCCGGCCTGGGAATCCACGGCGGCCATGATCCGGGAGGAAGTCCTGCGCGAAGGCTGGGACGAGACGGCGTCCTCCTATACGGTGGCGTACGACAGCCCGGACCTGGACGCCGCCGTGCTGCACATCGGTCTCTCCGGCCTGCTGGACGTCGACGACCCACGCTTCCTGTCCACCGTCACGGCGGTGGAGCGGGAACTGCGGGTGGGGCCCACCGTGTTCCGCTACCGGTACGACGACGGGCTGCCGGGCTTGGAGGGCGGCTTCCACATCTGCACCACGTGGCTGATCGAGGCCTATATCGCCGTGGGCCGGATCGAGGAGGCGTGGGACCTCTTCGACCAGCTGGTCAACCTGTTCGGGCCCACGGGGCTGCTCCCGGAGGAATACGATCCCGGTACGGAGACCCACCTGGGCAACCATCCGCAGGCGTATTCCCACCTCGGCTTCATCCGGTGCGCCCGGCTCCTGGATGAGCACCAGAAGAACTGACCAGCGACGCATCCACTGACCGGCGGCACCCTGACCGTGCCGTTTCAGGAACGGGTAGGGAGAGGTGCTACTCGCAGCCGACGCCGTCCCCGTCCCGGTCCAGCTTGCTGCTGTATCCCGGCTGGCCGGCGTGGATGGGCGCCGCGCCTGCGGCGCGGACCGCGGCGCAGTTTGCGTAGTAGACCGCAGCCGGAGGCACCGGCGCGGGCGCGGGCGCCACGTGGACCGGTGCAGGCGCGGGCACCGCTGCGGGCGCGGCCGCAGGGGCCGGCCGTGCTGGGGCCGGCCGCGCTGGTGCCGGCTGCGCCGCGGCCGGCTGGTTGGTGGGTGCCAGGGCGCCCGGGCAGTCCGAGAGGACCCGGGCCATGGCGTCGTGCTCGGCCTGGGTCACCCAGAGCCCGTAGCTGGATTTCACCGAAATTTGCCGGGCAACGTAATTGCAGCGGTAGGCCTTGTTCGGCGGCAGCCAGGTGGCGGCGTCGCCGTCGCTCTTGCTTTGGTTGGACGGACCGTCCACCGCCAGCAGGTTCAGGGGATCGTTGGCAAGGGACAGCCGCCGCGCAGGGCTGAGCTGCTGTGCGCCCTTCTGCCAGGCGTCGCTGAGGGCCACGACGTGGTCGATCTGGACCGCGGTGCTGGTGTTCTGGCCGCGCAGGAAATGGATGGTGACGGCCGTGTAGGGGTCGTTCAGGACTCCGGAGAGCACCACGCAGTTCCTGGTCCCCGGCTTGAGCGCAAGGGACTTGAGGTCGCGGCGGAGCACGTCATTGCGGGTATCGCAGCCATTGTGGTCGACGTCGGCCCAGGCCGGGCCGAACTGCAGGCGCGAATAGCCGGTCTTCGGTGCACGGCCCTTGACTGGCAGGGTCGCCAGCAGCTGGAGCGCTTTGCCGGCGAGGGCTGGCTGCTGGTGCGGGGCTCCGGTGCTGCCGACGCCGGGGGTGGCCGCGGGCCGCGGCGTAGCGGCGTGCGGGCTGGCCGAGGGAGCGGCGGCCGCCGCCGTGCCTTGGCGGACGACGCCCGTCCCGGCCGCCGGGGTGACGGACCCGGGGCTGCCGCACGCCGACGTCGCCACCAGCAGCACCCCGGCCATGCCGCGGACGATCCAGTCGACCGCACCGATCTTCCGGCGGCGGGCGCCCTGAGCCTGGACGCCGGCCGGTTGGGCGTTGCCTGATTTTGCGCTGCTTGTTTTGACGCTGCTTGTTTTGTCGCTGCTTGTTTTGACGCTGAGCAATTCTTCCCCGCTTCATGCTGTTGCCCCGGGTATCCGCGGGGCGGCTTAAGACCGGTCCCAGCCTACCGGCGCACACCCCAACGCGGGGTCACATCGCGCCCATGCCGCGGCCCGGGATGGGCGCGATCTGACCCCGCGTTGCTCCGGAACTCAGCGGAGTCCAGGGCGGGATGCGGAGAAGATGGCCGGTGCACCGCCGTCGCCGGTGGCGAGGTCGGCCAGGATTCTGCCCACGGCCGGCGTGAACTTGAATCCGTGCCCGGAGAAGCCGGCGCCGATCACCACCGGGCCGATCCGGTCCAGGATGAAGTTCTCATCCGCGGTGGTGGTGTAGGTGCAGCTGATATCGGTGAGGGAGTCGGCGTCGACCCCGGGCAGCCATTCACGGGCGTAGCGCTGCAGGGCTGCCCGCTGTCCAGGCTCCGGAGCGAAGGTCCGCCGGTCCGGGTCCACCACCGGGCCGGCCCCGTGCCATCCGGCCTTGATTCCCTCGCCCGGGGTGTGCATGCCGTAAACCGGGGAACGCCAGTAGCCGTACGCGTCCCCGCGGCCGGGCATGTGGTTGAAACCCGGCCAGCGGGCGCCGTCGTCCATGATGTCGAAGTGCGCGGGCTGTTCCTCGGTGACCGTCAGCCGGGGCAGGGGAGCGACCTTGGCGAGCAGCTTCGTGGTCCAGCCCCCGGCGGTGACCACGGCCTGCCGCGCGGAGAGCACCTCGGTCCGTCCGCCGGATTCGACCGTCAGCCGGACGCCGTCGTCGAGGACGTGCAGCTCCAGGACCCTGGCCTGATGGCGGATCTCGGCGCCGAGGCCGGCGGCGAGGCGCTGCATCGCCGGCAACGCGGCGTCCGGATTCAACTGGCCGCCGTCCGCCATGTGCAGGACGCGCGTCTCGAACCGGATGCCCCGCCAGCGCTCCGCCGCTTCTTCGACAGAGAGGAACTCCGCGCGGAGCCCGGCGGCAAGCAGTGCGCTCCGGATCTCGGGCAGCCGCGGGTCGGCGCCGTGGTTCACGACGCCGGTGCGGGCCAGCAGGAGCTCGCCGCTGTCCGCTTCGAGCCGGTTCCACGCCCGCGCGGACTCGGCCAGCATGGCGACGTAGTCCGGATCCGCGTAGCCGGGGTTGAAGTTCCTGGTGGTGCCGTGGGAGGCGCCGTTGCGGTGGCCGCGCCCGAACTGCTCCAGCAGGGTCACGTCCCGCCCGCGCCGGGCCAGCGCCCACGCCGTGGCGGAACCCATCGCGCCGCCGCCGATGACCACCGTGTCCAGGCTTGTCGTCAAGGGTCCTCCTCCGGGTTGGTGCCGGGCCGCCCAGCAGGGTCAGGTCAGCAGGGTCAGGTCAGCAGGGTCAGGCCAGCAGCAGGGCCACGCCGATCATGGCCGGCACAGCCACCACCGTAGTGATCAGGACGGTGTCCTTGGCTACTGTGACGCCCGTGCGGTAACGGCTGGCCGCGACAAACACGTTTTGGGCGGTGGGCAGCGCAGCCGTGACGACGGCAGCGAACAGCGCCTGTTCCTGCATGCCGAGGGCAAAGCGGGCAAACAGGTACGCCAGCAGCGGGTGGACGACGAGCTTGAAGAAGCTCGCCAGCAGGGTGTCCGCCCGGCGTCCGGCGGCTGCCTGCAACGGTTTGGAGCCGTTCAGGCTCATGCCGAACGCGATCAGCATGGCCGGGATGGCGGCCCCGCCGATCAAATGAATGGGTTCCAACAGCAGCGGCGGCACCTGAAAGCCGGTCCCCGCCACCACGAGCCCCAGCGCGGAGCCCACGATCATCGGGTTGCGCAGGATCATCAGCACGAAGCTCAGGGGCGTAGTGCGGTGCGAACTGGTGGTCGAGTCCAACGCCATGAGGAACAGGGGGGTGAAGAAGGCCAGCTGGAAGATGAGCAGGGGCGCCACGTAGCTCGCATCGCCGAGCACGAAGACGGCGATGGGGATGCCCAGGTTGGCCGAGTTGGCCAGGGACGCGCTCATGGATGAGATGAGGGCTTCCGGGACCGGGCGCTTGAGCACGAAGCGCACGATGCCAAAGAACAACGCCGCCGTCGTCAGGGCTCCGACCGCCGTCACGAGCAGCGGCGCGGCAAAGACGTCGTGCAGTTTCGCCTTGCTGAGTGTCTCGAACAGCAGGGCCGGGCTCGCGACGAAGAACGTCAGGGCGCTGAGGACGTTGCGGGCGTTCTCGCCCAGGATGTTGCGCCGGCCCACGAACATGCCCACCAGGATGATGGACCAGACGACGAAAAAGCCGGCCAGTACCCCTAGCACGCGGCTCTCCGCGGTGCGGCGGGAGGGCGGCGGGCAAAGGTCACCGTTACAGAGTAATCAGCTTTATTCCACAGGCTGCCCTATTACGCCCGACGGCGTGCGGGTGCGTGTCATGCGCGCACGTCAGGACATCCGCCGCACGGCAGGCGGGGGCTGCCGGGGCTAGTTGAGCGCGGCGTTGTTCAGCGAGTGCGGCGGACGCAGGAGACCCGGCGTCATTCCCTCCGCGGGGTCGTTGCCGATCTGGACAATCTTGTTGTCCTGATCCACATGGACCACCTTGGGGTTATACGCCTTCGCCTCGTCCGTGGTCATCTGGGCGTAGGTGATGAGGATGACGATGTCGTTCTCGTGCATCAGGTGGGCGGCGGCGCCGTTGATGCCGATCACGCCGGAACCGCGCTCGCCGGCAATCGTGTAGGTCTCCAGCCGGGCGCCGTTGGTGACGTCGACGATCGCCACGAGCTCCCCGGGGAGGATGTCGGCGGCCTCGAGCAGATCCAGGTCCACGGTCACGGAGCCGACATAGTGAAGGTCCGCGTGCGTGACCGTCGCGCGGTGGATCTTGGATTTGAATATTGTGCGATTCATAACTTCATCAGTCTAACGCGGGGCTACGGCGGGCGCTGTGGCCCACCGCACACTGGGCGGGCCGGTCTGCCGGGCCGCCGGGTAGCGGGGCGGACCCGTCTGGCGCGCCCGTCACACCGGCCGGTCCGCGGGGGCCGGATCAAGCGCGCCGGCCGCCGTCGCCGGAACGAGGGACGCCGCCGTGGCCGCCAGGATTTCCCGGGCCGCCAGGAGCGCCGGCCGCTTGGCACTGGACCGCCGCACCGAGGTGAAGACCGTCCGGTGCGGATCTCCGGGGAGGTCCAGGAGCTGCGCGCTGGTGCCGCGGCCGGTCCACACGAGGTCGGGCATCAGGGCCACCGCATTCCCGGATTCGATCAGCCGGATCTGGGCCTGCAGGTCGGCGGTTTCAAAGCGGACGTCGGGCTCGAACCCTGCGCTCCGGCAGGCCTGCTCGGCCCAGTGCCGGCTGGCTGCGCCGCGGGGCTCCATCACCCAGGGCAGCCCCGCGGTGTCCGCCAGGGTTCTGATGGCGGCGCGCTCCGATGCGGACGGCGGAACGGCGAGCCGGATGGCGTCGCTGGTCAGGGCCACGCGGTCAAGCTCGGAATAGTGCGGCGCGGCGTGCCCGGGGTACTGCTCGGCAATCACGAGGTCGAAGTCCCGGGCCCAGGTCTCGTGGAGGGCCGTTTCCGGTTCCCGCTGGGTCATTTCCACACGGACTTCGGGATAGCTGGCGGACATCCGGGTCAGGGTGCCTGGCATGAGCGCCAGGGCGGCGGACTGGAATACCGCGATCCGCACTGTGCCCGTGACCGTGGTCAGAGAGGCGGCCAGGTCCGCCTCTGCCTGCTCCAGGGTCTCCAGAAGGTGCGTTGTGTGCGCCACGAGGACTTCGGCCTGCGGGGTCAGCTGCACCCGGCGGCCGGTCTTGCGGAGGAGCTCCACCCCGGCCTCCTTTTCGAGCAGGGCCAGTTGCTGCGAGACCGACGACGGGCTGTACTGGAGCGCTTCGGCCACCTCGGCCAGGGTGCCCCGGATCTTCAGTTCGCGCAGCAGCCGCAAACGCCGGACGTCGAGCATCACTATTCCTTTGTGAATCTAACGGTTATTGGTTAAGAGAATTCACTTTATCTAACGCAATCGGGCTTGCATACTATTCTCACTCGGTAACCCCCATCACAGGGCGGATTGATGGGCATCACATCTACAGAGGAGGCCCTGATGGCTACATCGGATCTGGCGCGGTCGATCATGCGGCGCAAGCCCATCGATGACATCGAAGAAGAAAACAAACACAGCGGACTGCACAAGAGCCTGGGGCTCTGGCAGCTGACGGCCATCGGCGTCGGCGGCATTATCGGCGTCGGCATCTTCTCGCTGGCGGGCCTGGTGGCGCACGGCAGTGCGAGCGAACCCGGCGTCGGGCCGGCCGTCCTGGTCTCGTTCCTGATCGCGGGCCTGGCCTCCGCGGCGGCGGCGCTATCCTACGCCGAATTTGCCGGCATGATCCCGCGGGCAGGCTCGGCCTACACGTATGGCTATGTTGCCCTCGGCGAGGTGATCGGCTGGTTCATCGGCTGGGACCTGCTGCTGGAATACATCGCCATCGTGGCCGTGGTGGCCATCGGTATCTCGGGCTACTTCGATGCCTTCCTCGCCGGCATCGGCATCCATATGCCCGCGTGGATGACCGCGACGCCGGATGAGGGCACGGGCGGCATCATCAACGTGCCCGCCATCCTCGTCTGCCTGCTGGTGACCTGGATCCTCTCCCGCGGCACGAAAACCTTTGGCCGCTTCGAACTGATCGCTGTCGCCATCAAGGTGGTCCTGATCCTGTTCATCATCGGCCTGGGCATCTTCTACATCAACACCAAGAACTACGACCCCTTCATGCCCAGCGGCTTCGGTCCCGTGGTGGCCGGCTCCGCCACGGTGTTCTTTGCCGTGTTTGGCTACGACGCCATGAGTACCGCGGCGGAGGAGGCGAAAGACGGCAAGAAGAACATGCCGAAGGCGATCATCTACTCGCTGATCATCGCCATGCTGCTCTACGTGGCCGCCACCCTGGTGCTCACCGGCATGCAGCACTACACCGAGATTGACCCCAAGGCCGGCTTCGCGTCCGCGTTCAACAGCGTGGGGCTCCCCGTGATCGCGACGATCATCTCCGTGTTCGCGGTCCTGTCCATCCTCACGGTGATGCTGACCTTCCTCCTCGGCGTCACCCGCGTCTGGTTCTCGATGAGCCGCGACGGCCTGCTGCCGGGCTGGTTCTCCAAGACTGACCGGAACGGCACGCCGCAGCGCGTGACCTGGATCGCCGGCGTCGCCTCCGCCATCCTGGCCGGCGTCCTCCCGATCAAGGCCGTGGCGGACCTGACCAACATCGGCATCCTGGCCGCGTTCGTCGTCGTCTGCACATCGGTGATCGTGTTCCGCTACAGGAAGCCTGAGGCCCCGCGGACCTTCCGGCTGCCGCTGATGCCCCTCGTTCCCGCGTTCGGCGTGTTCGCCTCGCTGTTCCTGATGTTCCAGCTGCACTGGGAGACCTGGCTGCGGTTCGGCGTCTGGCTCGTGGTCGGCCTGATCATCTACTTCACCTACGGCCGCAAGAACTCGCTGATGAACCCGGACAGCCCGCGGCACGAAGAGATCGTGGAGATGCACCGCCCCCTGACCTAACCCCCGACGCTCCCTCAGTTCCGGCGGCAATCAATCGGTCGCTCCCGCAGGTCCGGCGGCAATCAACCGGACGCTCCCGCAGGTCCGGGCCAATATTGACGAACTCTCTCTCACGTCATGGGAGGGAGAGTTGTCTGAAAGGCTGCCCGACGTGCGGGAGAGTTGTCTGAAAGGCTGCCGGAAGTGCGGGAGGGGCGCCTGAAAAGGTGCCGGAAGTGCGGGAGGGGCGCCTGAAAAGGTGCCGGAAGTGCGGGAGGGTCGGAGGTGGTTTTCGAACGTTCGGTCGGGATCGTGAAGCATTGGTTTTACTGACTGGTATTGCTCAGAAAACATCGCTTTATCTTATGAAAATCCGGTTGCATACTGATTCGTAAGAGGTCCACATTTTGAGAAAGAACGAGTTCCATCCATGACCAACATCTTCACGGAATCCGGCGCAACCACCGGCAACGCCGCAGGCAACGAAGCCACGCACGCCGCCGTCTCGGAAGGGTCGACGGTCCTTGAGGCCGCGGCCCTGGCCGAGGACACCATCGCGCTGGTGCGCCACTGGCTCACCGAAGCCGCCAAGGTGCCCGTCGACGCCTCGGCCGAGCAGCTCGCCGGGGTCCTGAAGGACCCCAACGGCCTGGACTTCACGGTCGGGTTCGTCGACGGCGTCGTCCGTCCCGAGGACTTGCAGGTCGCGGCCCGCAACCTCGCCGCCCTGGCCCCCAAAGTCCCGGCGTTCCTGCCCTGGTACATGCGCAGCGCGGTCCGCCTCGGCGGAACCATGGCGCCTGTCCTGCCGCAGGTGGTCATCCCGGTCGCCCGCCGCGTGCTGCGTGAAATGGTCGGCCACCTCATTGTCGACGCCACCGACGCCAAGCTGGGCCCGGCCATCGCCAAAATCCGCAAGGACGGCATCAAGCTCAACGTCAACCTGCTCGGCGAGGCCGTCCTCGGCGAGCACGAGGCCTCCCGCCGGCTCGAGGGCACGCACACCCTGCTGTCCCGTCCGGACGTGGACTACGTCTCCATCAAGGTCTCCTCGACGGTGGCGCCGCACTCCGCATGGGCTTTCGACGAGGCCGTGGAGCACGTCGTGGAGAAGCTCACCCCGCTGTTCACCCGTGCCGCGTCGTTCCCCAAGGCCAAGTTCATCAACCTGGACATGGAGGAATACAAGGACCTGGACATGACCATCGCGGTCTTCACCCGGATCCTGGACAAGCCCGAGTTCAAGAACCTCGAGGCCGGCATCGTGCTCCAGGCCTACCTGCCGGACGCCCTTGCCGCCATGATCCGCCTGCAGGACTGGGCCGCCGCCCGCCGCGCTGACGGCGGCGCCGCGATCAAGGTCCGCGTGGTCAAGGGCGCCAACCTGCCGATGGAACAGGTGGAGGCCTCCCTGCACGACTGGCCGCTCGCCACCTGGAACACCAAGCAGGACTCGGACACCAATTACAAGCGCGTCATCAACTACTCGCTGCACCCGGACCGGATCCGCAACATCCGGATCGGCGTCGCCGGCCACAACCTCTTCGACATCGCGTTCGCCTGGCTGCTGGCCAAGCAGCGCGGCATCGCGGATACCGCAGAGCAGAGCATCGAATTCGAGATGCTGCTCGGCATGGCCCAGGGCCAGGCCGAAGCCGTCAAGAAAGACGTCGGCTCCCTCCTGCTCTACACCCCGGTGGTCCACCCCGCCGAGTTCGACGTCGCGATCGCCTACCTGATCCGCCGCCTCGAAGAGGGCGCCAGCCAGGACAACTTCATGTCCGCCGTCTTCGAACTCAGCGAGAACGAATCCCTCTTCGAGCGTGAGAAGCAGCGCTTCCTAGCCTCGCTCGCCAAGCTCGACGACGAGGTCCCGCCGCCGAACCGCCGGCAGAACCGTGCCCTCCCGGCCGCGCCGCTGCCGCACGATTCGTTCGAGAACACCCCGGACACCGATCCTTCGCTGCCCGCGAACCGCGACTGGGGCCGCGCCATCCTGGGCCGCGTGGGAACCTCCACGCTGGGCGACGCCGCCGTCGAGGCCGCCACGATCAACGATGCGGCGACCCTGAATTCGGTCATCGAGACCGCCGTCGAGAGGGGCAGGGCCTGGGGTGCACTCTCCGGTGCCGAGCGCGCCGAGATCCTGCACCGCGCCGGCGACGTCCTCGAGGCCCGCCGCGCCGACCTCCTCGAGGTCATGGCCAGCGAGACCGGCAAGACCATCGACCAGGGTGATCCGGAGGTCAGTGAGGCCGTCGACTTTGCGCACTACTACGCCGAATCGGCCCGCAAGCTCGACGACGTCGACGGCGCCACCTTCGTCCCGTCCAAGCTCACCGTGGTGACGCCGCCGTGGAACTTCCCGGTCGCCATCCCGGCCGGCTCCACCCTGGCCGCCCTCGCGGCCGGCTCCGCCGTCGTGATCAAGCCCGCCAAGCAGGCCCGCCGCAGCGGTGCCGTCATGATCGAGGCCCTCTGGGAGGCCGGCGTCCCGCGCGACGTCCTCACCATGGTCCAGCTGGGCGAGCGCGAACTCGGTGCGCAGCTGATCTCCCACCCGGCCGTGGACCGCGTCATCCTGACCGGCGGCTACGAGACCGCCGAGCTGTTCCGTTCCTTCCGCCAGGACCTGCCGCTTCTGGCCGAAACCAGCGGCAAGAACGCCATCATCGTCACCCCCAGCGCGGATCTGGACCTCGCGGCCAAGGACGTGGCGTACTCCGCGTTCGGCCACGCCGGCCAGAAGTGCTCCGCCGCGTCGCTGGTGATCCTCGTGGGCTCGGTGGCCAAGTCCAAGCGCTTCCACAACCAGCTGATCGACGCCGTCACCTCGCTGAAGGTCGGCTACCCGGAGGACCCGACGAGCCAGATGGGCCCGATCATCGAGCCCGCCAACGGCAAGCTCCTCAACGCCCTCACCACCCTCGGCGCGGGCGAGACCTGGGCCGTGGAACCGCGGAAACTGGATGAAACCGGCAAGCTCTGGAGCCCGGGCGTGCGCTCCGGCGTCCGCCGCGGATCCTACTTCCACCTCACCGAGTTCTTCGGACCGGTCCTCGGCGTCATGACCGCGGAAACGCTGGAAGAGGCCATCGCGATCCAGAACCAGATCGACTACGGCCTCACCGCTGGCCTGCACTCGCTCAACAGCGAGGAACTGGGGACCTGGCTGGACACCATCCAGGCCGGCAACCTCTACGTCAACCGCGGCATCACCGGCGCGATCGTCCAGCGCCAGCCGTTCGGCGGCTGGAAGAAATCCGCCGTCGGCGCCGGCACCAAAGCCGGCGGCCCGAACTACCTCGTCGGCCTCGGCGAATGGGTCAGCAAGCCCAGCACCGCCGCCGAAGCGCCGGGTGCAGCTCCCGCCCACTCGGGTGTCCGCCGGATCGAGGACGCGGCCAAGGGCTTCCTGACCGCTGATGAACTCGCACCCCTGCAGCGCGCGCTGGCCTCCGACGCCCGCGCCTGGGCCGAAGAGTTCGGCACCGCGAAAGACGTCTCCGGCCTGAGCGCCGAGCGCAACGTCTTCCGCTACCGTGCGCTGCCCGTCACGGTCCGCCTCGCCGAAGGCGGGACGTTGGGCGGCTTGGTCCGGACCGTCGCCGCCGGTGTCCTCGCCGGGTCGGCCCTGACGGTCTCCACCGCCGTCGAACTGCCCGCCCAGTTGCGCGCGGTGCTGTCCGGGCTCGGCATTGCCGCCACCGTTGAGAACGACGCCGACTGGCTGGCCGCCGCCGGCACGCTCGCGGCGGCGGGCAAGCTTTCCGGCGCCCGGATCCGGCTGATCGGCGGGGACGCCAAGGCGCTGGCCGAGGCCACGGGCGGCCGGCCGGACGTGGCGGTCTACTTCCACCCGGTCA
Organism: Arthrobacter sp. YAF34; assembly: GCF_052113245.1. Taxonomy (NCBI): domain Bacteria; kingdom Bacillati; phylum Actinomycetota; class Actinomycetes; order Micrococcales; family Micrococcaceae; genus Arthrobacter; species Arthrobacter sp. YAF34. Next base: position 156,632 of record NZ_JBFRCV010000010.1, on the reverse strand, counting down.
CCGAGGCCGGACGCGTGGAACTGCTGCCGTTCCTGCACGAGCAGGCCATCAGCATCACGGCGCACCGCTTCGGCACGCCGAACCACATCTCGGACGCCGTGATCTAGCCCGGGGATGCTAGAACTCTAGCCCGGGCGTGCTAAATCGCCAGCGCCGCCGTGGTGCACCGTCAGGTGCAGCGCGGCGGCGTCGGCGTTAACGGCGGTAAGCCGCGCCGGCGGCTAGCGCGTGCGTCCTAGCCGAAGTACCATCCGGGCGGAACCCATGAGGCCGGGACCGCATGGGCAGAGAAGTCGTCGCAACCGGAGCAAAAGTAGGTGACCTCGCCGAGCTTGCTGACGGAGCCGTCCCTGCGGTGCGTGGCCGGGACGAAGGTCTCAAGGTAGATGAACTCGTCGGTGCCGCAGCGTTCGCAGTATGGACTGGCTACATATTCGGACTCCGCCAGGGTGGTCGGGCGGATTCCGCGGCGGTCCTGGCTGGCATGCTGAGCGGCTCCGGCGTGCTGCAGCGTACTGCCCGGGTGGTGCATTGCCGCGGGGGGTTGCGCCAGTCCGGTGGCTCCGGGGCGGGCGGGCATTGTGACCGGTCGCGCGGCCTTTGATGCGTGTGGCGCGGCCGGTGCGGACAAACGTGAGTGGTTTATGGCTGGCATCATTGTCGGCCTATCTCGAACGCCTCGGCGCCAGCCATAAGGCATCAGCGACCGACAGCGTTCGTTTTTTCGAAGCGTTGTCGTGGGCCTCTGCTTGACCTCGAACAGTTGATCTTGAGTAGTGTCAGGATAGATGAAGTACCTGCATCGTTCAATGGTCAAGTAAGTACTCCTCGGCAATAGTTCGCGTAAGTACCGGGGAATTACCGGGGGCCGAAGCGCGTGCCGCCGCGAGGGCTCCGGCCCTGATGAGCCTCCCGCCCGCCTCAGGCCGGACGTTTCAGGGTCCGGCCGACGATTGCCTGGGTGAGGGCATCGATCACCTCGGTGTTGGCCAACGGATTGCGGATGAGGGTGAAATCGACGTCGCCCACAGGCGGCAGATCGAAGCGGCGGGTGATGATCTTCAGGTCCTCCGGCACCAGCGAGGACGGCATGACGGCGACCCCGATCCCGGCCCTGACGGCGGCCAGTACGCCGCTGATCTGCCGTGTGGTGCAGGTGATCCGCCAGGTCCGGCCCGTGGCCTCGAGGGCGTCGATCGCGAGCTTCCGGCTCAGGCTGGGGGAGGGGTAGGCGATCAGCGGGACGGGATCCGCCGGAGCCAGCACGGTCTGTTCCAGGCCCACCCAGGCGAAGGCGTCCTGCTGGACCACGGTGCCGTCTTTGGCCCCGGCCACCCATTTCACGAAGACGAGGTCCAGCTGGCCGGCGTTGAGGCGCTTGTAGAGCTGGTCGCTCTGGCCCACCGTCAGCTCGAGATTGATCTGCGGATATATCTGCCGGAACTCCCGGAGGATCCGGGGCAGCCCGGTGATGGCGAGGTCATCGGCCGTGCCGAAGCGCAGGCGCCCGCGCATGGCGGATCCGGAGAAATACCGGGCGGCGGCGTCGTGCGCGGCGAGGATGTTCCGGGCGAACCCGGCCATGGCATCGCCGTTGTCGGTCAGCCGCACGTCCCGGGTATCCCGGGCAACCAGCACCCGCTTGGCGGCGGATTCCAGCTTGCGGACGTGCTGGCTGACAGTGGGCTGGGCCAGGCCGAGGCGTTCCGCGGCCTTGGTGAAACTCAGGGTTTCGGCCACGGCCAGGAACGAGCGGAGCTGGGCGGGTTCGAACATGGGTCTCCCGGATCGGACGCCGCAAAACCCCTGCATTGCATTTTGTAATGCGAGTTATGCGTCGAATAGGCTTCCATAATCTTTTGGGGCCAGCCTAGCGTTAAGTGCATCCCGCTCACCCGCTCTTTTGAGGACTTTCCCGTGGCACCCCCTCCGCCGCTCGAGGCGACCGCAGCTTCCCTGCCGGACACCATCACCCAACCACTCGCCGTCGTCAAGGAGCGCCTGCCCTGGCGCCACACCTTCATTTCGCTGAAGGTCCGCAACTTCCGCATCTTCGCGATCGGGCACTTCGTCGCCGTGATTGCGCTCTGGATGCAGCGGATCGCCCAGGACTGGCTGGTGCTCCAGCTCTCCGGTTCCGTCACCGCCGTCGGCGTCACCGTGGCCTTGCAGTTCCTGCCGTCCCTGTTCCTCGGCCCGTGGGCCGGCATGATGGCGGACCGGTTCGCGAAGCGGAAGATCCTGATGCTGTGCCAGTCGGTGGCCGCCGTCCTGGCCGCGGTCCTCGCCGTGCTGGCCCTGAGCCAGCGGATCGAGGTGGGGCACGTCTATGCGATCGCGCTAATCCTGGGCCTTGTGACCGTGCTGGATCAGCCGGCCCGGCAGGTGTTTGTCAACGAACTCGTCGGCCCCGGCTACCTGCGCAACGCGATCAGCGTGAACTCCACGATCTTCCAGCTTGGGGGCTTGATCGGTCCTGCCATCGCCGGGCTGTTGCTGACCGCCGTCGGTGCCGGCTGGGCTTTTGCCGCCAACGCGGTGGCCTGCTGCTTCACCGTGTCCATGCTGCTGAGCCTGCGGAAGGACCAGCTGCATGTCAGCAGCCCGGTCGCCAAGCGGCGCGGCATGCTGCGGGAGGGGCTCGATTACGCCCTAAGCAAGCCGACGATCTACTGGCCCTGGCTGATGGCCGGATTCGTCGCTGTCTTCGCCATGAGCCTGCCGGTGCTGCTGGCCGCGTTCGCCGACCATGTGTACGACGCCGGTGCCGGCGGCTACGGCCTGCTCAACACCCTCGTGGCCCTCGGGGCGCTGGCCGGCGCCATCACCTCGGCCCGGCGGCGCGAACTGCGGCTGCGCTCGGTGGTCCTGGGCGCCGGGATGTACGGGCTCATGCTGTGCCTGGCGTCGCTGGCGACGTCCATGGCCTGGTTCGGCGCGGCCCTGGTGCTGGCCGGCTTCTGGTGCCTGATGTTCCTCACAGCCGCCAACCAGTTGGTCCAAGTCAGCGCCAACCTCGCCATCCGTGGACGCGTCATGAGCCTGTACATCATGGTGCTGATCGGCGGGCAGGCGATTGGCGGGCCGATGATCGGCTGGCTGGCCGAGCACGCGGACCCGCACACCGCTGTCCTTGTTTCCGGCGGCGTGCCACTGCTGGCCGCCGCGACCGTCGCCGTCGTCCTGGCGCGGCGCGGGCAGCTCATGCTGAAGGTGGATCTGAAGGACCGCCGCCGGCTGCTGCGGATCGTGCCGAGCCAAAGCCGGCGGCAGGCAGCCGCCGCGTCCTAGCTTTCCGCGCCGATATCGGACAGCCGCGGCGTGGATCCACGCCGCGGCTGTCCTGTTTCGTCGCGGAAACCCGGGAACGGTGCTGAAACCGTGCGGTGCCGCTATCCGGCCAGCGGCACGTGCGGGTAGTCCGGCTCCCGGTGCTGGAACTGCAGGACATCCGGGTTCTGGACGACGCCGTCGCGGATTTCGATCGCACGGCGGATGGTCTCGTTCGCGGTCCAGGCCTCGGGGCCGGTGATCACGGTCCCGAGGAACGGCAGCAGGGCCTCGCTGATCTCCCAGCTGGAGGAATCCCAGAGGTAGGACGGGCTGTGGTCCACCGCGTAGTAGTCGATGTGGTCCCCGACCTTGAACGTCGGCTCGGCGAAGGAGGTGGTTTTCGCCCAGCTGAACCCCATGCCCTCGTCGCAGGACACGTCCACGATCAGGCTGCCGGGCCGGAAAGCGGCCAAGTCCTCGGTGCGCAGGTAGGTCAGCGGCGCGTTGGGGTCCTGCAGGGTGCAGTTGACCACGATGTCGCTCTCGGCGAGGAACGGTGCCAGCGGCACGCGCCCGCGCTCGGTGATGACCTCGCTGAGGTACGGCGCGTTGCTGTCGTGGTCGAACTGCGCGATCCGGACGGAGTGGATGGGCGAGCCCACCGCGGCAACACCGCGGTTGGTCAGCACCTGCACGTCGTGGACGCCGTGGGCGTTCAGTGCGGTTACCGCGCCGCGGGCCGTTGCGCCGAAGCCGATCACGACGGCGCTCAGCCGGCGGCCGTAGTCCCCGGTGGATCCGGTCAGCGCCAGGGAATGCAGCACGGAGCAGTAGCCGGCGAGCTCGTTGTTCTTGTGGAAGACATGCAGGCCGAAGCCCCCGTCGCTAGCCCAGTGGTTCATGGCCTCGAAGGCGATGAGCGTGAGTTTCTTATCGATCGCCAGCTGGGTGATGGCCCGGTCCTGGACGCAGTGCGGCCAGCCCCAGAGGACCTGACCGTCGCGGAGTTCGGCAAGGTCTTCGGGCTGCGGCTTGGGCAGGAGGACGACGTCGGCGTCCGCCAGCAGCTGCCGGCGCGGGGCGATGCGCCCCACGAGGGACGCGAGGTGCTCGTCCGACACGCCGAAGCGCTCGCCGTAGCCTTCCTCAAGGATCAGCCGCTCCCGGATTTCCGGCGCGATGCGGTCCAGGTGCAGGGGGTGGATGGGGAGGCGTCGCTCATCGGGTTTTCGTGTGCTGGCGAGGATGCCGAGGGTGAGGCGGTTCGCGGATCCGGTCACTTCTTTTTGGGGCTCGCCGTCTTGGCGGCGGTCACTTTGTCGAGGGAGCTGGCCGGCGCTGAGGCGGCCCTCTTGTCAGCGCGCTTTTCCTTGATGGATTTGCCGGATTTCTTGGATGCTGCTTGACGGGGGGACTTGTCAGCCATGATTGCTCCTGTAGCGGAACCGAAGAGGTTCCTGACTTCTGACGATACAGGTAGGAACCTAATAGGAGGCCGGAGCGGGGCGGCGCAGCGCAGGCTGCGGAGCCGACGAGTGGAGCGGCTGACGGGAATCGAACCCGCGTATCAAGCTTGGGAAGCTAGCGCTCTACCATTGAGCTACAGCCGCAGTGGGACTGTCCTGAATTCCAGTCGATAGTCCCGAACAACGAGGTTTACATTACCCCAGTCTGGCGGCGAGGTTGAACATTGGACCCGCGGGCAGCCCGGATTTTTGCCGCCGTGCCCGTCCGACGCTGGCGGTGTTTTCTTCGGCCGCCAGCAGATTTCGGGGGCAAAGCGCGCCGACAGACGGGTAGCCCCGTCTCAGATCCGGGTAATTCGAGCAAGTGGTGGCCAGTGGCCAGCAAATCAAAGAGGGGTAGGGCCCACTCGTGCGCCCCCTAAAGTCTTCTATTTTACTTGGGGGAGACCGCAGCCAACCCCGTCGCTAGAAGGTCCCGCCATGATTGATCTGAAGTTGATGGTGCCCAATCCCAGGTTATCGACGGAAGGACGTTGCCGGCCAGGTGCCGCTCCTGACGCATCGCCCCCGCCTCCCAGCGGGCTGCAAAGCGTGCCAGGACTGCGAGGCGGCGGGCATGAGTGAGCTCAAGCAGCGCAAGCGAATTCATGCCCCGCTCCTGGCTGCTGGTACGGTCCGCGTTCCGCAACGAACTCGAATTTCAGCGGAGCCCCAGCATTCGGTGTGGGACGACGAGTCCCGGACCACCCCCGCGTCGCCCAGGATCGCCGCCAATGTGCGATGGAGGAGCTTCGCCAATCGTCTTCGCATCACGGACGCTGCGGTGATTGCCGTTTCAGTCGCTTCGGCCTATCTGGTCCGGTTCGGCTCAGACGGGATGGCTGCTCCTGAGTCTGACTTTGAAACAAAATATCTCGTGGTCTCGACGCTGCTCCTTGTGGCTTGGATCGCTGTCCTGGAGATTTACCGTACCCGCGACAGCCGGACCCTCGGTGTTGGCGCGGCCGAATACAAGCGAGTGGCGCAAGCCACGCTCAAGCTGTTCGGCGCCCTTGCCATGGCGATGGTTTTCGTCCACTTTGATGTGGTGCGAGGCTACTTCGCCATTGCCCTTCCCCTGGGATTGCTGCTGCTCACGGGAAATCGCTGGCTTTGGCGCCGGTGGCTGAACCGGCAGCGGACCCGGGGCACCTACCTTTCACGAGTCATTGTGATCGGAGAGTCCACCGACGTCGAGTACGTCATCAACCAGATCCACAGGAACCCGGCAGCCGGCTACCAGGTATCCGGTGTTGCGCTTCCGACGTTAGAGAAATCCATGGAACTCAGGCCTCCGTGGTACCGCATCCCGGTGCTGTCCACCCTGGCCGACGTCTCGCGGATGGTCGAAGTGGCCGGCGCCGATGCCGTCATCGTCGCGGGGCCCGTCCCCGGCGGCAGCACCTACATCCGGGAACTGGGATGGAAGCTTGAAGAGACAGCGACGGAACTCGTCCTGGCCTCGGGACTCACTAACGTTGCCGGTCCGCGAATTCACTGGCGTCCGGTCGATGGATTGCCGCTCGTACACGTTGAGCTTCCGCAGTACGCAGGCGGCAAGCATGTTCTGAAACGTGCGGTGGATATCGCCGCCGCCAGTCTCGCGCTGTTGGTGTTGGCTCCGCTCCTGCTGGTTCTCGCCATCATCGTGAAACGGGACAGCGAGGGTCCCATCATCTTCCGCCAGCTCCGGGCGGGCAGAAATGGCATCCCCTTTCACATGCTGAAGTTCAGGTCGATGGTTCAGACTGCCGAAACTGATCTGGACGCCCTGCGTGATCTCAATGAAGGTTCGGGTCTGCTTTTCAAAATCCGGAATGATCCGCGTGTCACCCGGTGCGGACGCTGGATGCGTAAGTACTCCCTGGACGAGCTCCCGCAATTCTGGAATGTCCTGACCGGCGAAATGAGCCTGGTCGGACCGCGCCCGCCGCTGCCCACGGAAGTCGAAGGTTACGAGAAGTTCACCAATCGCCGGCTGCTCATTAAGCCTGGAATAACGGGATTGTGGCAGATCAATGGCCGTTCCAGCCTCCCCTGGGACGAGAGCATCCGGCTGGACCTCTACTACGTGGAGAACTGGTCGCTCACCGGCGACCTCCTCATCATGTGGAGGACATTCAGGGCCATGCGCACCCCGGTCGGCGCGTACTGAACGACGCGTGCTGAAGGAGATGCCCTCTACAAAGTCGGCCGTCGGCGTGCCGAACCCGGTTCCGTGACGGCAATGCGAAGCTGTGCGGCCCGCCCGGCAGGGAGTGCGGTATTTTTGAACCTGTGCTGATCTCTGACCGCGACATTCGAACCGAACTCGACTCCCAGCGGATTGTCCTTGAACCGTTCGACTCCGCCATGATCCAGCCGTCCTCGGTGGACGTCAGGATCGATAAGTTCTTCCGACTGTTCGACAACCATAAATACGCCCACATCGACCCGGCCGAGGACCAGCCCGAACTGACCCGGCTCGTGGAGGTTGAGTCCGGCGAACCGTTCATTCTGCACCCGGGCGAGTTCGTCCTCGGCTCCACGTACGAGACCGTGACGCTGCCCGATGACATTGCGGCGCGACTCGAGGGCAAGTCCTCGCTCGGCCGGCTCGGCCTACTGACGCACTCGACGGCGGGCTTCATCGATCCGGGGTTCTCCGGCCACGTCACGCTGGAGCTGTCCAACATGGCCACGCTGCCTATCAAGCTGTGGCCGGGCATGAAGATCGGCCAGCTGTGTTTCTTCCGGCTTTCCTCAGCCGCGGAGCACCCCTACGGGTCCGGGGAGTACGGCAACCGCTATCAGGGCCAGCGCGGCCCCACCGCCAGCCGCAGCCACCTGAATTTCCACCGCACCGAGATCTAGGGCGACGGTTCGGCCGGGCCGTCGCGCGCCGGCGCGGCGCTTGGAAGCCGGCGCCGTTCCAGGCGGCCCTATGCCGGACCGGAGGTCCGGAAGGCCGGCCGCCTGACCGGACGCCGGAAGAGCCGCACGAGCGGTTCCACGAAACGCGCGGCCAGCGGCCCCACGATCGCCATGATCAGTACATAGGCGGTGGCGAGGGCCGCCAGTTCCTGCGGCACCACGCCGGAGGCAACGGCCAGGCCGGCGATGACGATGGAAAACTCGCCGCGGGCAATCAACGCGGCCCCCGCGCGGAAACGGCCGGGAATCCCGATCCCGGCCCGTTTGGCCGCCCAAAATCCGGTGACCAGTTTGGTGGCTGCGGTCACCAGGGCCAGCAACAGCGCCCAGCCCAGGACCGGCGGGATGGACCGGGGGTCGGTATTGAGGCCAAACACAACAAAGAAGATCGCGGCGAAAAGGTCCCGGAGCGGCTCGAGGATGCGGGTGGCGCTGTGGGCCGTGGCCCCGGAAATTGCGATGCCGAGCATGAACGCGCCCACGGCCGCGGAAACCTGCATGGCGGCCGCGAGCCCGGCGACAAGAAGGGCCGCGCCGAGCAGATTGAGCAGGAAGACCTCGGAGTTTTCGCTGTGCACGGCCTTGGACACGTGGTGGCCGTGCCGCAGCGCCACCACCAGGACCAGGCTGACGACGGCCAGGGAAATGCCCACGGTCTGCAGGCCCAGCACGAAGCTGACCCCGGCCAGCGTGGCGGTCAGGACCGGCAGGTAGATGGCCATGGCGAGGTCCTCGAAGACCAGGATGGACAGGACCACCGGGGTTTCCCGGTTGCCGATCCGGCCGAGATCGGTAATCACTTTCGCCGCGATGCCGGACGACGAAATATACGTGACTCCGCCCATCACCATGGCCCCCACGACGCCCCACCCCAGCATCAGCGCGAGGCCCGCACCGGGCAGGAAATTGAGCACCAGGTCCAGGACGCCGGCCTGCCAGGAACGCCGGAGCCCCGTGACTAGCTCGGCCGCCGTATATTCCAGACCAAGCATAAGTAGCAGGAGGATGACGCCGATCTCCCCGGAAAGGTGTGCGAACTCGTGCATGCCTTCGAGTTTGACGAGGCCGCCGGCCCCGAAGAACAGGCCGCCCACGAGGTAGAGAGGAATTGGGGACATCCCGATCCGCCCGGCCAATCTGGCCAGCAGGCCGAGGCAGAAGACGACGGCCCCCAGCTCGATCAGGGTCAGGGCGAGCGGATCCATGCGGCTTATCCGTTGCGAAGGATGCTGGCCGCCGTGTCCAGGCCTTCTTGGGTCCCCACCGCGATGAGGAGATCACCGGGGTGGAGGACGACGTCGGGCGCCGGCGAGGGCAGGACCTCGCCTTCGCGCATGATGGCCACGATTGAGACCCCGCTGCGGGTCCGGATGCACGCCTTGCCCATCGGCTGGTTCTGGAAGGGGGATTCGGCGCTGATCGAAAACTGGCGGGTCACGATGCCGGGGACTTCCCGATGGGCTTCGGAGAGTTGCATGGCCAGCCGCTGGCCGCCCAGCAGGTTCCCCAGGGCCGCAGCCTCATCCGCGGTCAGCGGGACCGAGGCCTGGCAGGTGTCAGGATCGTCCCAGGTCGAGACGATGAGTTCGGTCTGGCCTTCCCGGTATTCGACCACGCCGATCCGTCGTCCCGAGGCAGTCATGAAGTCCTTGCGCCGGCCGAGGCCGGGGAGGTCCGTTTCATCCACGTTCATACCTTCAGCCTAGTGCGGGACGAGGATTTTCGGACGGCCTCACGCCGCAGGGACAACCGCGATCAGGGTCCGGTCCGGGGCCTTGACCGGCAGGAGGACGAGCAGGCCCGCCAGGAGGACCACCATGATGCCCAGGATGCCCCACCGCTGGGCCTCGCCGGTAGCCACGAAGGGGGTGGCGACGGTGATGCAAAGGGTGAACAGGGCCGGGGCGAGGAAGCTCACGGCCCGGCCGGTGGTGGCGTAGAGGCCGAAGAGTTCTCCGGATTCGCCGTGCGGGGCGAGCCGGGCGAGGTACGCGCGGGAGGAGGACTGGGCCGGCCCCACGAAGAGGCAGAGCAACAGACCGAAGGTCCAGAAGGTGCTGGTCCCGGCCCAGCTGCCGCCGAGGAACTCGTAGGTCCCGTCGCCAAGCACCAGGATCGCAGTGCCGGCGAGCAGCAGCCCGGCAAGCGACGCGATAATGACAGCCTTGGGCCCGATCCTGTCATCGAAAAAGCCGCCCAGAATGGCGCCCACGGCCGCCACGACGTTACCGAAGATCGCGAAAAAGATGACGTCCTTGAGCGCGAAGCCAAACGTTCCGGCCGCGATCACGCCGCCAAAGGTGAATACCGCGGCCAGCCCGTCCCGGAAGATGGCGCTCGCGAGCAGGAAGTAGATGGTGTGCGGGCTGGTCCGGTAAATCGCCTTGATCCGCCGGACGAGCAGGCCGTAGGAGGCGAAGAAACCCAACCGGGCGCGGCCCTCTGCGCGCGGCAGTTCCGGAACGGCGAAGAGCACGGGAAGGGCGAAGACCGAGAACCACAGCGCCGAAAACACTGCCACCAGGCGAATGTTGAGGCTGTCCGCCGTGGAGGCGCCAAACCAGTCGACGCTGGGCTGGACAAAGAGCTGGAGCACAATCAGCAGCGCCACGATGCCGCCGAGGTACCCCATTCCCCAGCCGAAACCGCTGACTTTGCCAATGTTCCGCGGGGTGGAAATCTGGGCGAGCATGGCGTTGTAGTTGACCCCGGCAAATTCGAAAAAGACATTGGCCAACGCAATCAGCGTGACGCCGAGGATGAGGAAGTCCGGCCGCGGGAAGACAAAGAAACACAGCCCGGTCAGAAGCGCGACGGCGGCCGTGTTGACCCCCAGCCACAGCTTGCGCCTTCCGCCGGTGTCGGACCGCTGCCCGGTGACGGGGGCCAGGAGAGCGACGGCCAGACCGCCGACGGCCAGCGCGGCGCCCAGGACCGCAGAGGCCTGGTCCTCGCCGCCGAATTCCTTGGAGGTCAGGTAGACGGTGAAAACGAACGTTGTCATGACGGCGTTGAAGGCTGCCGAGCCCCAGTCCCACGCCGCCCACGCCAGGATCCGGCCTTTGTGCGAGACGGTACTTCCCGATTCCAGTTCGGACGACGGTCGCGTGGCCTTGGCGGCGGCGGCAGTGTTCATAGCCTGAATGGTAGCGGCCCAATAGGGGCGTTAAGGGTCTCTGCGGAGAGTCCCGGCGCGGTGTTGCCATGCAGTATTTTGCGGCGGCGGTTTCCGGCGGCGTTTCCGGCGGCGCGACATTTGCTACGAATTGTTCAGCGGGCGGCCTCCCCGCCAAAAAAGAATTTGTAGACGCTTGGTAAACTGTCGGCACCGAACCTAACCAATGACCCGCCTGCTCCAACTTGCCGACCATCGAATTTCTGACGTTGCGGAGATACCAGTGATCACAGTCCTTGCCCTGCACTTCGCGGTGGCTGCTGTGGCACCGCTGCTGTTCCGGAAGTTTGGCAGGAATTCGTTCTACGCCCTGGCCGCGGTCCCCGCGGCCTCATTTGTCTGGCTACTCCTGCAACACGAAGCTATCTATTCGGACGCCGGCAATTCGCCCGGGGCGATCGCCGAAGTGATCCCATGGGTCCCCGGGCTGCATCTCGAGCTCGCCTTCCGGATGGATGCACTGGCCTGGATCATGTCCCTGCTGGTGTTGGGGGTGGGTGCGCTGGTGCTGGTCTATTGCGCCCGGTACTTCGAGAACAAGGACGACCACCTCGGCGGGTTCGGGGCGCAGCTCCTCGCGTTCGCCGGGGCGATGTTTGGGCTCGTCACCGCGGATGACCTCCTGCTGATGTTCGTCTTCTGGGAACTGACCACCGTGCTGTCCTACCTGCTGATCGGCTATGCCCGCACCCGGCTGTCCGCACGGCGCTCGGCGCTGCAGGCGCTCATGGTGACCACGGCCGGCGGGCTGGCCATGCTCGTGGGGCTCATCATCCTCGGCTCAACCGCCGGGACCTACAGGATCCAGGCCATCCTGGACCAGGGCCCAGCGCTGGTCACCGGGCCCGCGGGCGGAGCCGTGGGCGCCGCCGTCGTTCTCATCCTGATCGGCGCGATCACCAAGTCCGCCCTGGTGCCGTTCCACTTCTGGCTTCCCGGCGCGATGGCCGCCCCCACGCCGGTGAGCGCCTACCTGCACGCCGCGGCCATGGTCAAGGCCGGGGTGTACCTGGTGGCTCGTCTGGCGCCCGGGTTCGCGGCGGCCCCGCCGTGGCTGCCGATGGTCCTTGGCCTGGGCCTGGCCACCATGCTGGTCGGCGGCTACCGGGCCCTCCGGCAAACCGACGTCAAGCTCATCCTCGCCTACGGCACCGTGAGCCAGCTCGGCTTCCTGATCATGGTGGTGGGCCTCGGCACCCCCGACGCGGCGCTCGCCGGGCTCGCCCTGCTCCTGGCGCACGGGCTGTTCAAGGCCACGCTGTTCCTGGTGGTCGGCATCATCGATCACCAGGCCGGGACCCGGGACATCCGCAAGCTCTCCGGCGTCTACGGCTCCGCCCGGGCCCTGGCGATCGTAGCGGCGATCGGCGCGGCCTCGATGGCGGGCATTCCCCCGCTGGCCGGTTTCGTGGCCAAGGAATCAGTGTTCGAGGCCTTCATCCAGTACAGCTCCGAGTCCGGGGCCGGGCCTTGGCTCCTGGCCGGTGTGGTCCTGGGCTCCGTCCTGACCTTCGCCTACAGCGCCCGGTTCATGTGGGGCGCGTTCGCCGTGAAACCCGGCGTGGAGCCCACAGCCTTCAAACCGATCAAACCGGCCTTCCTTGCCGCGCCGGCGGTCCTCAGCCTCCTGACGGTCGTCTACGGGCTGTGGCCGGCCCCCGTTGATGGCTGGATCCAGCCGTACGCGGCGCTCTTCGTGGACGGTTCCGCTTCCGACGGCGGGTCCGGCACCTCCTCGCCCGGCCACCTGGCTCTCTGGCACGGCCTCACCCCGGCGCTGGGGCTGACCGCTGTGACGTTCGCGCTGGGCCTTGCCATGTACTACGCCCGCAACGCCGTGGCCCGGCTGCAGGCACGCGTGCCGGGCTGGATCGACGCGGACCGCGCCTACCAGCGAACGATCGGCGCGCTGGACGACACCGCCGTCTGGGTTACGGGCCGGACCCAGCGGGGTTCGCTGTTCTTCTACCTCTCCGTCATCCTGACCGTGGCGTTCGTCCTGCCGCTGACGGCGCTGGTCCTGGCCAACAAGCCGCTGCCGGCCGGCCTGTATGTCATCGATCCCGGCTCGCCGCTGCAGATGGTGGCGGGCGCCGGGATCGTTATCGGCGCGCTGGCCGCGGTCCGCGCCAACAAACGGTTCCTGGCCGTCCTCATGGTGTCCGTCACCGGCTACGGGATTGCCCTGCTGTTCGCCCTGCAGGGCGCCCCGGACCTCGCCCTGACCCAAATGCTGGTCGAAACCATCATCCTGGTCGCGTTCGTGCTGGCCATGCGGAGCCTTCCCGCGGGGCTGCGGGACAGGACCGGCGGGAAATACCGGGTCATCCGGGTGGTGATCGGCTTGTCATTCGGCCTCACCATGATTTTCGTGGCCATCTATGCCCTCGGCGCCCGCGTGGCACCGCCGGTGTCCCTGCAGTTCCCGCAACTGGCCTACAAAGGCGGCGGCGGTCTCAACGTGGTCAACGTGACCCTGGTCGATATCCGCGCCTGGGACACCTTCGGCGAGATTTCCGTCCTCGCGCTGGCCGCCACGGGCGTGGCCAGCCTCATCTTCGTCCGGGGCCGCGGCGACCGCATCCGGACGTCCGCGAATGTCGCGGAGGGAACCGTCGGGCGGCGGACCGGGGCCAGGGGCAGTACCCGTGACGACGCCGCACTCGCGATGAACCGGCGGTTCGCCGCCGCCACCCGCGACGCATGGCTGGTGGCCGGCCGGACCCTGGCCCCGGAACGCCGCTCCATCATCTTCGAGGTGGTCACCCGCCTGCTCTTCCACTCGATGATCGTGTTCTCCCTCTATCTCCTGCTGGCGGGGCACAACCTGCCCGGGGGCGGCTTCGCCGGAGGCCTCACCGCCGGCCTCGCCCTGACCATCCGCTACCTCGCCGGCGGCCGCTTCGAACTTCGCGAGGCCACACCGGTCGGCGCAGGCACGCTGCTGGGAATCGGCCTGGCCACGGCTGCGGCCGCCGGGATGACGCCGCTGCTGCTGGGTGGCCAGGTGTTCCAGAGCGCCATCGTGGAGCTGTGGCTGCCCGTCTTCGGTGACATCAAGTTCGTGACCTCGACCATCTTCGACATCGGTGTTTACGTCGTGGTGGTCGGCCTGGCCCTGGACGTGCTGCGCAGCCTGGGCGCGGAAATCGACGAGCACTTTGAGGAACAGCCCGGACTCTCCGACGGCGGGCCGTCCGACGAACCGTCCGACGACGAGCTGTCCAGAGTCGGGGAGGCCGACGGCGTCTCTGCCCAGGCCGCCGACGCGGAAACCACTGCAAAGGGGACAGCATGAGCGTCAACCTGACCCTGCTGACGATCATGGGAGCCCTGTACGCCTGCGGCATCTACCTGATCCTTGAGCGCAGCCTCACCCGGGTCCTGCTGGGCCTCATGCTGCTGGCCAACGCCACCAACCTGCTGATCCTCGCCACCGGCGGGTACGCCGGGCTGGCGCCCATCTTCGACAAGGACACCCCGGCGGGGGACTACAACGATCCCTTGCCGCAGGCCCTGATACTGACCTCGATCGTGATCTCCTTCGCCGTGACGGCGTTCATGCTGGGCATCATCTACCGGACCTGGGTGCTGGCCCGCCAAGATGAAATCCAGGACGACGCCGAGGACCGCCGCGTCGCGGAAACGCCCAGCTTCGATGCCGAGGACGACTCCGTGATTCCGGTCGAGACCTCGGAGTTCCCGCTGGCCATGCTCGGCAGCGGCGCCGTCTCCGGCGGGGACGGCGGCGCGTCCGCGGTGATGTCCGGCGACCGGGCCGTGCGGGCCGAAAACGCCGCTTCCGAAGAACAGCCCGGTTCCCTGAACGTCGACACCAGCAAGGAAGGAGGCGGACAGTGAACATCGCCAGCTTTGCCCCGCTCGCCGTCGTACTCCCCATCCTGGGCGCCGCCCTGACCTTCCTGCTGATCCGTAACCCCCGGGCCCAGCGGGCGGTCAGCATCGCCGTCCTGACGCTGACCCTGCTGCTGGAATGCTGGCTGCTGGCCTCGGTCTGGGAGGGCGGGACGGCCGCGGTGAACATCGGCGGCTGGCTGCCGCCCTGGGGCATCGTGCTGGTGGTGGACCAGTTCTCCTCGCTGATGCTCGTGGTGTCCTCGGCCGTGAGCCTCGCCGTGCTGATCTACGCCACCGGCCAAGGCATGGCCGACGGGGACCGCGACGCGCCGGTCTCGATCTTCCACCCCACCTACCTGATCCTCGTGGCCGGGGTGTCCAACGCATTCCTCACCGGGGATCTCTTCAACCTCTACGTCGGGTTTGAGATCCTGCTGACCGCCAGTTACGTGCTGATCACCCTCGGCGGGACGGGCCCGCGCATCCGGGCCGGAGTGACGTACGTGGTGGTCTCGGTGGTCTCCTCGGTGCTGTTCCTGATCGCGATAGCCATGATCTACGGCGCCACCGGAACCATCAACATGGCCGACCTCGCCATCAAGCTGGGGGGCCTGGACCAAGGCACCCGGACGCTGCTGCACGTCATGCTGCTGGTGGCCTTCGGCATCAAGGCCGCCGTCTTCCCGCTGTCCTTCTGGCTCCCGGACTCGTACCCCACCGCACCGGCCCCGGTCACCGCGGTGTTTGCCGGGCTGCTGACCAAGGTGGGCGTCTACGCCATGGTCCGCACGGAGACGTTGCTCTTCCCCGGGGATGCGCTCAACTCCCCGCTCATGGTGGCGGCGCTGCTGACCATGGTGGTGGGGATCCTCGGCGCGCTGGCCCAAAGCGATATCAAGCGCCTCTTGTCCTTCACCCTGGTCAGCCACATCGGCTACATGGTGTTTGGCCTGGCCATGTCCTCGGTGGCCGGGCTGGGCGCCGCGGTCTTTTACGTGGTCCACCACATCACCATCCAGACCAGCCTGTTCCTGGTCACCGGCCTGATTGAACGCCGGGGCGGCAGTTCGTCCATGGACCGCGTGGCCGGGCTGGCCAAGCTCTCTCCGGTTCTGGGGGTGCTCTTCTTCATCCCCGCCATGAACCTCGCCGGCATCCCGCCGTTCTCCGGATTTCTGGGCAAACTGGGACTCCTCCAGGCGGGCGTCGAACTCGGCACGCCGCTGGCCTATGCCCTGGTGGTCGGCGGAGTCCTGACGAGCCTGCTGACCCTGCTGGCGATCGCGAGGGTCTGGAACCGGGCGTTCTGGCGTAAACCCGAGGATGCCGAGCACCCCGACCCGGTGCTCCTGGCGGCACCGGAGGACTCCGCCACCGGTGACCGGGCGGGGAAGACGAACGTGACCCTGCTGCCGCGCACCATGGTGGGCTCCACCCTGGGCCTGGTGGTCTTTGGTGTGGCCTTGACGGTCTTCGCCGGGCCGTTGTTCAGGGTGGCCGATGAATCCGCCCAAGAGATGCTGAACAGGTCCTCGTACATCCAGGCGGTGCTGGGCGAGGACACGCCGGTACCACCGGTGCCCCAGGCGGCCCGGCCGGCCCAGCAAGGCGGCGGGAAATGAACCGAAAAAGGATCTCCCTGCGCCAGGAACTGCCGCTGCTGGTGTGGCTCGTGTTCGTCTGGGGAGCCCTGTGGCAAAACTTCAGCCCCGGCAATCTCCTCTTCGGCGCCCTCATCGCCGTGCTGGTGGCACGTGTGTTCTATCTGCCCCCGGTGGAGCTCGGCGGCCGCTTCAACGTGCTCCGCGCCGTCCCCTTCGCCATCATCTTCCTCGGAAAAGTCGTGGCGGCGAGCTTCCAGGTCCTGTACCTCGCCGTGGCCCGCGGGCCACGCGTGGTCAGCGCAATCGTCGCTGTGCCGCTGCGGAGCCATTCGGACCTCCTCGTGACGGCCACCGGGCATGTGATCTCGCTGATCCCGGGATCCCTCGTGGTGGAGGTGGACAGATCCACGTCCACCCTCTACATCCACGGCATTAACGTCCGCAACGCCGATGACGCGGCCAAGCTGCGCAACGAGGTCCGGGACACCGAGGCCGGGCTGATCAGGATCATGGGGACCAAAGAGGAACTGTCCGCCCTTACACAGGAGAGCGCCGCATGATGCAGATCGTCCTGACGGTATCCGCCGTCGTACTCTCGCTGGCCGCCGCGGGGGCGATCGTCCGGATCGCGCGGGGACCATCGCTGCTGGACCGGGTGCTCGCCGCCGACGTGCTGCTGGCCATCTTCGGCGCGGCCCTGTGCATCGACATGGCCGTCAACCGGCACCTCAACAACCTGATGCTGCTGGTCGCGATTTCCCTTATCGGGTTCGTCGGCTCCGTCACCGTGGCCCGGTTCGTCGCCGACCGGAGGGACAACGTCCGTGAATCCTGAAACAGTGATCGACGCCGTCTCCGCGGTGTTCATGGTGACCGGCGCGCTGATGTCCCTCGCCGCCGCCGTCGGGCTCATGCGCTTCCCGGACCTCATGAGCAGGATGCACGCCGCCACCAAGCCGCAGGTCCTCGGCCTGTTCCTGCTCCTGGCGGCCCTTGGCCTGCAGATGCGCACCTGGTGGGTGTGGCCGGTCCTGGTGGTGGCGTGGCTGTTCCAGCTGCTCACCGTCCCCGTGTCGGCCCATATGGTGGGCCGGGCCGGCTACCGGACTAAGCACCTGCACCCGGAATTGCTGAGCGTCGATGAGCTCGAGGCCGTAGTCCAGACGGCAGCCCAGAAGGCGGCGGCCAAGCGCCGGGCGGACGACGGCCCCGACCGTTGAGGGTAGACCGATACGAAAATAGTGTCGGCTACGCAGCTGCTGACGTGCCAGAATCCTCACATGACCAAGGTACGCAGTGAACTGAAGGGCATCGGATACGAGATCTTCATCGGTATCCTGTCGATCCTGTCGATCGTCAATCTCGGGCTCCTGTTTGTTGTGCAGGAGCAGTCGCTCGCCACCGTGCTCGAGGTGATGAACGCCATTTTCAGCGGGATCTTCGTTGCCGACTTCCTCTACCGGATCTTCACCGCACCATCGGCCGGCGCCTATTTCTTCAGACACTTCGGCTGGGCTGACCTGCTGGCCAGCGTGCCGTTGGCGCAATTCAAGGTCCTGCGCGTCTTCAGGCTGGTCCGGGTGTACCGGCTGCTCCGCGACGTCGGCATCCGCACGGTCGGCCGCGCGCTGAGCAAGGACCGGGCCGGCAGCTCCCTGTACATCCTGCTGCTCATGGGCATTTTCGTGCTGGAATTCGGGAGCCTTTCGATGCTCCGCATCGAGCAGTACGCCCCGGGGGCCAACATCAGAACCGCCTCGGACGCCATCTGGTACACGATCGTCACGATCTCGACAGTTGGCTACGGTGACCAATATCCGGTCACCGGCGCCGGCCGAATCCTCGGGTCAGGCATCATCGTCGTCGGTGTCGGCATCTTCGGCACCTTCACCGGATACCTGGCCAACTTCTTCCTGTCGCCCAAGCAGAAAGAGCCCGCACTGCCCGCGGATGCGGGCGACACGAGCACTGCGGCGGTTGAAGGGCTCCGCTTGCGCCTCGAAGAGTCCGAAGCGAAGCTCGCCGAGATCAGAAAGCTGCTCGCCGAGCCAACCTCGTGAACGTCCTGGAACGGATCCGGTTAGACGACGTCCTGGGTCTTGGCGAAGCGGGTGATGGCGCGCTGGGTGCCGCGGTTGGCGAGGACCTGGATGGCGGCGCTGACGGAGGCGGAGATCAATGCGAACGTCAATGCCGAGCGCAGCGTCGTGGGAGCGTCGTCGTCGTGGTCCTTGGGCGGCTTGTTGCCCGTGGACTTCTCCCAGACGGTGTCAACGACCTTGGTGCCGACATAGCCGGCAAGCAGGCTGACGCCGGTGCCGAGCAGTTTGATGACGAGGTTCATTCTGGGTAACTCCTTGCGGGAGGAAACAGGGCCGCCCCTAGCCTAGCGTTCCTTGCCCGGCGGCCGGGACAGGGGCCAACGCCCCTGTCCGGTTGTGACCCTCTTTGTGGCGCTCGCCCCGCTCAACAAGAGCGTGGCCCTTCTGGCCGCGGTGATCGGAGCCCTGCCGTGGGCACTGTTCCTGGCCGTACCGGTCGCGAGCCGCGGATCGCTGATCCTGGTCGATCTCAGTGACAGCTACGCGAACGCGGCCGGCACGCTCGCGCCGGGCCCTGTCGGGTCCGACATGCAGCTCCGCTATGCCACCGCGGCGGAGGCACTCCGGTTCGCCGTTCCAGAGATCTACCTGGTGTACGGCATCCTGATGTGGGCCTGGTTCACGGCGGTGGGAATTGCCTTGATCCGGCTGTCCCGGAGGACGCCGGCACTGGCGCCGCCTAGGATCCCGGTGTGAGGACCGTCCGCAGCGCCTCGACGACGAGGTCGTGGTCCGCCTTCTGGGGCAGCCCGGAGACGGTGACGACCGCCACGGCCCCTGTGCCGCGCAGGTAAATCGGGAACGCGCCGCCGTGGGCGGCGAACTCCGTCTGATCGAACCACGCGTTGTCCTCGATCCTTCCTCCGGCCGCGCGGGCCCGGAGGCCCACCAGCAAGGAAGGGACCTCGTACCGCTGGGCCGTGCGCTTCTTGGCGTTGATCCAGCGCTCATTGTCCGGTGTGGCGCCGTCCAGCGCGGCGTGGAAGAGCACCTGTTCGCCTTTGGTGATGTCGACGGCGATGGGCAGCGAGCGTTGCCTGCCCAACTCGACCAGGAGGAGCCCGAGGTCCAGGGCGTCGTCCTTGCTGAAGGATGCGAACTGGAGCGCATCCATCTCGGCCAGCACGCGGCCGATGAGGGCCGCCAGGGATCCGTGCGGCTGCGGCTCGTTCGAGTCGGGGTCGTATTCCCGGGAGGGACCGTGCGTGGCCGGTATGTGCGTCAAAATATTTCCAGCTTTCCGGTGGGGGCGAGGCCGCCCGCTGGCGGGTCCGGGTGTCCGACACGACGACTCTACCAACCACGGCGTTCCCGCCCGCCGGGACCGTCGCTGTCCGGCCCGGATTGTGACGGAACGCCGCTGAAAACCCGGCCGTCCGGGTGTAAACTGAGCCAGCCCACAAGGGCGAAATAATCACGACAGGGGAGCGCCGCCGTCGGGCATCGCCGGAAGAATCCGGGGAGAACATCGGTGGGCGCTGAGAGTGCGGACAGCCGCAGACCCTCGAACCTGATCCGGTTAGTACCGGCGCAAGGGAGTCGAGTTCTCAGGGTGCCCGGAGGGCGGCGGAAGCCGCGGCCGGCCGCACCCTCCCCTCCTGTTCCTCAGGAGGACGACATGACAGATATTTCAGCACAGCCTGGTTCGGCCAGCCGCTCATCCGCCCGGCACAACTACGCCTGGCGGGTAGTGGACATTGTGGTGGCCGCCTTGATTGCCGTGGCCGGCGGCGTCATCTTCTGGGCCTGGGATCAGGGCGCCAACCTGATTTCAACCCCCCTCAGCGCGCTCTACCCGCCGCTCAGCGGACTCTACGCCGGCGGATGGATGATCCCCGCGGTGCTGGGCATGCTCATCATCCGCAAGCCCGGCGCTGCCCTCTTCTGCGAAACCGTGGCGGCCACGGGCGAGCTCATCATGGGCTCGCAATACGGCACCACGGTCCTGATCTCCGGCGTCCTGCAGGGCCTCGGCGCGGAACTGGTCTTCGCGGCCTTCCTCTACAAGAAGTTCAACCTGCCGGTATCGGTGCTGGCCGGTGCCGGCGCGGGCCTCTTCTGCGGCCTGAACGACTCGTTCCTGCCGTGGGGCTGGAACATCGCCTACGAAGCCGGGGACAAACTCGCCTACATCGTCTTCACCACCATCTCGGGCGCCGTGATTGCCGGCGGACTGGCGTGGCTGGCCACCCGCGGCCTGGCCAAGACGGGCGTGCTTGCCTCCTTTGCCTCGCGCAAGGCCGCCACGGAGCCCGTCTTCTCCTGAACCGCACCTCCAAACCCCTCTGAAACGGTGTAGACGATTCATGACATCCCCAACGGGCGTCCGGCCGGCCGCCGTAACGGCACGCGGCTGGGGCTGGCGGCACGCCGGCCGGTCCAAGCCGGCCGTCAACGGCCTTGACCTGGACATCCGGCCCGGGGAGCGCGTGCTCCTGCTGGGCCCCTCCGGCGCCGGCAAGTCGACCCTGCTCCACGCCCTGGCTGGTGTGCTCGGAGACGGCGCGTCCGGGCCGGCCGGCGACTCCGACGACTCAGACGAGACCGGAAGCCTCCTGATCGACGGCGCCCCGCCGCGGGCGCAGCGCGGCCGCGCCGGGCTGGTGCAGCAGGATCCGGAGACCCAGGTGGTGCTCTCCCGCCTCGGCGACGACGTCGCCTTCGGCGCGGAGAACCTTTCCGTCCCCGCGGCCGAGATCTGGCCACGGGTGCGTGAGGCGCTCGACGACGTCGGGCTGGGCCGGCTGCCGCTGGACCACCCGACGTCGGCGCTCTCCGGGGGCCAAAAGCAGCGGCTGGCGCTCGCCGGGATCCTGGCGATGCGGCCGGGGGTGCTGCTGCTCGACGAGCCGACCGCCAACCTCGACCCCGCCGGCGTCCTGGAGGTCCGGGACGCCGTGGGCCGCTGCCTGGACAAGACGGGCGCCACCCTGGTGGTCGTGGAGCACCGGGTGGCCGTCTGGAAAGACCTCGTGGACCGGATCGTGGTGCTGCAGCCCGGGTCTGCCACGGACTCCGCCGTACTCATTGACGGGCCGCCGGACCAGGTTCTGGCCGAGGCGCGGGACATGCTCATCGGTGCGGGCGTCTGGGTTCCCGGCTATGTTCCGGGGACGCGGACCCGGTCCGCCCCGGCATCCGGGCAGCTCCTGCTCGCGGCGGAAGGACTCGCGGTGTCCCGCGAGCGGCCGCGGCGGGCCGGGCTGCGCGAGGGTTTCCGCACCATTGCCCCGCGTGCCGTGCAGTCGGGCATCGCCACACAGGTCCGCGCCGGCGAGGCCCTGACCATCACCGGGCAGAACGGCTCGGGGAAGTCGACCCTGGCACTGACGCTGGCCGGTCTCCTGCGCCCCGTCGCGGGGACGGTCTGCGCCCCGACCGAGCTGAATAGTCGCGTAGGCGATGGCACCGGAACCGATCCGTACCGGTGGAAAGCCCAGCAGCTGATCGCCAGGATCGGCACCGTGTTCCAGGAACCCGAGCACCAGTTCGTCACCGGCAAGGTCCTCGACGAGCTCATGTTCGGGCCCCGGCACCTCGGCTACGGCGAAGACCGTGTGGACGAGCTCCTGGAGCGGCTGCGGCTCACCGGGCTCGTGGATGCCAACCCGTACACGCTCTCCGGCGGCGAGAAGCGGCGCCTCTCGGTGGCCACCGTGCTGGCCGCGCACCCGCAGGTGCTGGTCCTGGACGAACCCACCTTCGGCCAGGACGCCAACACCTGGGCCGAACTCGCCTCGTTCCTCTCCGAACTCCTCGACGCCGGCACCGCGGTGGTCTCCGTAACGCACGACGCCGAATTCAGCGCCGTCCTTGGCGGCACCGAACTGCGCCTCCCCACGCTCAACACGGCCGCCGCGGGCGTCCCGGCCCGGGATCCTGGGCTTCCAGAGGGGGCCGCGCCATGAGGGATGCGCTGAGCCTCCGCGGCAACCATGCGCTGCTGGCCCGGGCCAACCCGCTCGCCAAGTTCACCGCGGTCACGCTGATCACCCTGGTGCTGGCCCTGTCCATTGACTGGGTCTCCGCATCGGTGGCGCTGGCCTTCGAACTGCTGCTTCTGCCGTTGGCCGGACTGACCCTGGCCCTGCTGTGGCAGCGCGGCTGGCCGTTGATCCTCGCGGCGGCCCTCGGTGGCTGGAGCACCGCCATCCTTGCGCCCGAGGCCGGTTCAGTTCTGTTCGACGCCGGGATCTGGACCATCAGCACCGGTTCGCTGCAGCTGGGACTCGGCTTCATGCTCCGGGGACTCGCGATCGCGCTGCCGGCGGTGCTGCTGATGAGCTGCACCGACCCCACAGACCTGGCCGATGCCCTGGCCCAGAACGCAAAACTTCCGCACCGATTCGTGCTGGGCACCCTGGCGGCCATGCGGCTGGTCGGGATCATGGCCGAGCAATGGCAGACGATCGGGATGGCCCGGCGGGCCCGCGGCGTGGGCTCGAGCGGCAATCCGTACCAGCGCTTCCGCGCCACCTTGGGCCAAAGCTTCGGGCTGCTGGTGCAGGCTATCCGGAGCGCGTCCCGGCTCGCGGTGACCATGGAGGCCCGCGGGTTCGGCGGCGCGACGCGGACCTGGGCCAGGCCGTCCACGTTCAGCGGACTCGATGCCTGGGTGCTGCTGGGCGGGCTCGGCATCGCGGCGGCCGCCGTCGCCGCCGCTCTCGCGGCGGGGACCTGGAACCTCGTGTTCTTCGCACGCCAGTAGCGGCCGGCTGAGGCGCCGCCGTGACCATGTCCGTGCCGCCGCGGCCCGCGTTTATCGCATGATGCGGGTAGCGCTGTGAGATTGACGGCATTCCGGCGGGAATAGCGCGGGTAAATAAATCATCCGTGATATTTTCGGGACATGACTCAACAGACCGCTGAACACGTAGGCCTCCTGCTCCGCGAAGCCCGCGGGGCGAAAGGCTGGACCCAGGGCCAACTCGCCGCCGAGCTGGGCACCAGCCAGAGTGCCATCGCCCGGATGGAACAAGGCAAGCAGAATTTGAGCCTTAAGATGATCCAGCGGCTCGAGGCGATAGTCGGACGCAGCATCGTCAAAGTGGGCCGGCCCCAGATGACGCACCTCCGCGTCGAGGGCGGCCGCACCCTCTCAGGTGCGGTGGATGTCAACAGCAGCAAGAATGCCGGAGTCGCGCTGCTGTGCGCCAGCCTCATCAACCGCGGCACCACCACCCTGCGCCGTCTGGCCCGGATCGAGGAAGTCAACCGGATCGTGGAGGTGCTGACCAGCATCGGCGTCGAATGCACGTGGCTCAACGCCAACGACCTCCAGATCCGCCGCCCCGCGGTCCTGGACCTGGCCTCCATGGACGTCGAGGCGGCCCGGCGAACCCGCAGCGTCATCATGCTCCTGGGCCCGCTGCTGGACGAGGCCGAAACCTACCGGCTGCCCTACGCCGGCGGCTGCGACCTCGGCACCCGCACCGTGCAGCCGCACATGCAGGCGCTGCGCCAGTTCGGCCTCAGCGTGGAGGCGAAGTCCGGTTTCTACGCCGTCCAGGCGCCGCCGTCGGACGGCCTCGACCGCTCCTTCGTGCTGAGCGAACGCGGCGACACCGTCACCGAAAACGCCATCATGGCCGCTGCCCACCGCCGCGGCACCACCGTCATCCGCAACGCCAGCCCCAACTACATGGTGCAGGACCTCTGCTTCTACCTGCAGATGCTCGGCGTGGACATCGAGGGCGTGGGCACCACCACGCTGAAGATCACCGGCCGCCCGTCGATCGACGCCGACATCGAATACTTCCCGTCCGAGGACCCGATCGAGGCGATGAGCCTCATCACGGCCGGCATCGTGACGAACTCGGAAGTCACCATCCGACGCGTCCCGATCGAGTTCATGGAAATCGAACTCGCCACCCTGGAGCAGATGGGCCAGCGGCTCGAGGTCTCCGGGGAATACTTTGCCCGCAACGGCCGCACCCGACTGGTGGACGTCACCACCAAGCCCTCGGAGCTGCAGGCGCCGGAGGACAAGATCCACCCCATGCCCTTCCCGGGCCTGAATATCGACAACCTGCCCTTCTTCGCGGTGATTGCCGCGAATGCCCACGGCCAGACGATGATCCATGACTGGGTCTACGAGAACCGGGCCATTTACCTGACGGAGCTCAACAAGCTCGGCGCCCAGGTGCAGCTGCTCGATCCGCACCGGATCTACGTCAACGGGCCCACTAAGTGGCGTGCCGCGGAGGTGGGCTGCCCGCCGGCCCTCCGTCCCGCCGCCTGCCTGCTGCTGGCCATGCTCGCAGCCCGCGGCGTCTCGGAACTGCGGAACATCTACGTCATTGAGCGCGGCTACGAGGACCTGGCCGAGCGGCTCAACACCATCGGCGCGAAGATCGAGTATTTCCAAGACTGACCCAGACTGATCCCGCTCCGATCCGAAGCAACGCGGGGTCACTCTGCGCCCGTCCGGGAGCGCGGGATGGGCGCGGAGTGACCGAAGCGTTGGTGGGGGCGTTTCGGCGGATCCTGACGCACAATAGATTCATGCGCACCTTCGGCGTGGAGGAAGAACTGCTGATAGTGGATCCCGAATCCGGGAGACTGCTTGCCCTCGCCGACCTCATGCTGCCCAGCCTGCTCCCGCCGAAACAGGACGCCGCCCAGGTTCTTCCGGGGCAGCAACCGGTCCACGACGGCGGCGCCGACTTCAGCTACGAGCTCAAGCTCGAACAGATTGAAACCCAGACCCGGCCGTGCGGGGAGTATGCGGAACTTCTCCGGCAGCTCAGGCAGGGCCGGGCCTTGGCGGACCGCGCTGCCCGGGCGCACGGCGGCCGCGTCGCAGCCCTGGCCACCTCGCCCCAAGGCGCCGCCACGCACCTCACGCCGAATCAGCGGTATATGACCATGCAGGAACGCTTCGGTCTGACGGTGAGGAACCAGCTCACCTGCGGCCTCCACGTCCACACCTTTGTGGAATCGCCGGAGGAGGGTGTGGCCGTGATGGACCGGATCCGCGACAAGCTTGCCGTCCTGATCGCCCTCAGCGCGAATTCCCCGTACTGGAACGGCGCGGAGACAGGATTTGAAAGCTACCGCACCCAGGCCTGGAACCGCTGGCCCGGCTCCGGCCCCACCATGATCTTCGGCAGCCTGCCCGTCTACCGGCGGCTGGTGACCCGGCTGGTGGAAAGTAATGTCCTGATGGATGAGGGGATGATCTATTTCGATGCCCGGCTGGCCCGGCTCCATCCCACTGTTGAGGTCAGGGTCGCCGATGTCTGCCTGCGGGCCGAGGACGCGGCGCTGATCGCCGTGCTGGTGCGCGCTCTGGTGGAATCGGCGTCGCGGGAATGGAACGACGGCGTCGAACCCGCCCCGGTGCCGACCCTGCTGCTGCGGATGGCCGCGTGGCAGGCCAGCAACTGCGGTCTGCGGGGGCAGCTCCTGGACTTTGGAACCTTCACCCCTGCCCCGGCCGCGGACGTCGTCAGGGCACTCGTGGATTTTCTGGCCCCCGTGCTGGAAGAGCAGGGCGAGCTGGACCTGGCGCGCGAGGGCGTCGAGAGGATCCTGGCGGAGGGCACCGGTTCGCAGTTGCAGCGGGAGCCGTTCCGGGAAGGCGGCTTGGCCGCCGTCGTCGAACGGGCAGTCGAAGTGACCACCGAGGGGTCCGTCGCCGAAGGGCGGAGCGAGGGCTTGTCGCTGGGCCCGGTGCGCCGGGGCTGAACGGAAGCCGGCGGCGCTGCCGTCCAGCTAACTGCTCCGGACAGTTCGGCTCACCCGCGTTGGGACCGCGAAAAACCCTCTTCCAAGTAGTCGAAGCACGGAACATAAGTATTACCCGCACCGGCCATAATGCAGATTGTTCAGTGTTCAGGTAGTTCCTACTCGGGTGGAGTGATAGCCCTCTCGCCTTTACTGGAAGAGCTAACCCAAGCTTTCTAGAAGGTCTCACAAATGTCACTTAACTCGCCGGGGGGCGGTTGTGCTGCGCCGCATAGGCGCTGGTCAACGACCCGTAACGCCACACAGTCCATCGCGGCTGCACCTTTCGCGTTTCGCCGGCAAACGCCCTGTTTGGAACGCCTCCGGGCAATTCAGGGCATGGCCCATTTCACGCCCCAAGGCCCGGCCCGATTATGCGGACGGATCTGAAAATCAAACCCTTTATTCCTCGACACTGGGGTGCCGAACTTCAACATAGGAATTGAACTTACATGGTCTCGATTGATGAATTGCTTATCGTTTTCCTGATTACTTTTGTCGTTGCGGCCGCCCTCGGCCGGTCCTGGTTTCACCGTCGTTGGCGCCGCCCCGAACTGCTCCGCAGGATGTGCCTGATAGCGGCGTCGGCGCTGCTGGCGGCAAATCTCGCCTGCTTCTTGTTCGAGGCGTCGGAGTTGTGGCGGACCGCCACCCTCACGGTCACCCTTGGCGGCCTCGCGTCCCTGGGCGTTGCTTTGACGGCCCTGCGCAACGGAGCAGCACCGGCCCGCCAGCCCCGGAGGGTGCTGGCCATCGGCGCCCACCCCGACGACCTTGAACTTGCCTGCGGAGGGACGCTGGCCAAGTTCGTCGACTCCGGCCATGAGGTGCAGGGGCTCGTCATGAGCGATGGCCACCGGGGCGGGGACGCCCTGGAACGCTCCCTCGACGCGCAGCGCGGCGCCGCATTCATGGGCCTCACCGGCATGACCCACCATAACTTCACCGACACGGACCTGCTCCGGCACAGCCAGGAAATGGTCGGCGTCATCGAAGCCGCCATAGCCCGGTATAACCCGGACATCATCCTCACGCACTCCAACCACGACCAGCACCAGGACCATCAGGCCGTCCATGTGGCCACCCTGCGTGCCGCCCGCCAGCACCATTCGATCCTCTGCTACGAGAGCCCGTCGGCAACGCGGGACTTTAGCCCGAGTGTCTTCGTCGACATCGACGACTACGTCGACGCCAAAGTCCAGGCCGTGAAGATGCACAGTGACCAGCTCGCCAAGCCGTACATGACGCCCGAGCGGGTCCGCGGCATCGCCTCGTTCCGCGGAGGGCAGGCGCGGCGCAGGGTCGCCGAAGCCTACGAACCCGTCCGCCTCTTGAGCACGGAAATGGAGAAGCTGTGAAGCCCCGCGTGCTGGTCACCGGCGCCGGCGGCCCCGCGGGCCGCGCCGTCGCGGCCCAGTTGAAGTCGCGCGGCGTTCCCGTGTTGGGCACGGATATCCGCGAGCTGCCCGCCGGGGCAGGCCTCACTGTCATTCCGGTGCCGCCGGCCTCGGACCCGGATATGGTCTCGGCGTTGCGCAGGCTCGTGGTTCAGGAGGGCATCAACCTGCTCATCCCCACCGTGAGTGACGAACTCCCGCAGATCGCGGCGTTCCGTGCCGCCTTCGGCGCCGACGTCCGCGTCATCATCGGGGACCCCGGTCCGGTGGCCCTCGCCAACGACAAGCTGTTCACGGCCTGGCAGCTGCAGGCGGCCGGGGTCCCCGTGCCGAGGTTCGGCGTGCCCAGGGACTTCGCGGATGCCGGCGCCGCCATGGCCGCGCTCGGCGGTCCCGTGGTCGTCAAGCCGCGGGTCTCCCGCGGCGGGCGCGGAGTGATCGTCATTGACGGCAGCGAGCAGGTGGACTGGCATCGCCTGCCGGAAGGCCTGATTGTCCAGGAGTTCATCCCGGGCACAGAATACGGCCCCATGGTCTTCGGCACCCCGGCGCACAACGGCGCCGCACCGTTCGTCGTCGTCGTGGAGAAGACCGAACTGGCGCACGGCAACGTGGGCAATGCAGTGACCACCCGCCGCGCCGAAGCCGGCGAGGCCATCGACGTCGGCAACGTGGCGATGGCCGCCGTCGGCTCGCTGGGCCTTACCGGCCCCGTCGACGTCGACGTCCGCCGTCGTGCCGACGGGACTCCGGTGGTCCTCGAAGTGAACGCCCGGTTCGGCGCGAACAGCGAGCAGGCCCCGGAATTGCTCGACGCCGTCCTGGCGTCCTTCGCCCTGCCCGCCTTCAACCCGGCGTCCTTCCGCCAAAGCACAGGAGCGTACGCCCATGTCCTGGTTTGAATCAGCCTCCGCCTCAGCCATCCCCGGGGCCGAGTTTCTGCTGCTCGTTATCGGCCTGCCGATCCTGGTGTTCGGGCTCGTGAAACTGCTCGTGCTGCCGCTGTCCGTCGTGTTTGAACTCCGTGCGGCGCGCCGCCGCCGCCGTGAAACGCCAACCCTGCTGGACGAGTGGCCCAGCGTGTCGATCATCGTTCCGGCCTTCAACGAGGCCACCGTGATCGAAAACTGCGTCCGTTCGATCCAGCTCACCCGGTACGACCGCTACGAGGTGGTGCTCGTGGATGACGGCTCCACCGACAACACGGCCGCGCTGATGCACGGCCTCGCCGCTGCGGATCCCCGGATCACGGTCCTGACCCAGGCCAATGCGGGCAAGGGAGCTGCCCTGAACCTGGGCATCCGCAAGGCCACCGGCGAGGTCCTCATGTTTGTCGACGCGGACGGGATCTTCTCGCAGAACACGGTCAAGCGGATGCTCCAGGGTTTCACCGATCAGCGCACCGGGGCCGTGTGCGGCGATGACCGGCCGGTGAACCTGAACCGGGTCCAGACCCGGATGCTGGCCTTCATCAGCCATGTCGGCACCGGGATGGTCCGGCGCGCCCTGACCATGATCGGCTGCCTCCCGATCGTCTCCGGCAACATCGGGGCGTTCCCCCGCCGGGTCCTGGAAGAGGTCGGACCGTTCCGCGAGGACACGGTAGGCGAGGACCTGGAACTCACCTGGCGAGTGCACAAGGCGGGCTACCGGGTGGTCTTCGCCCCGCGGGCGCTGGTCTACGCCGAGTCGCCGTCGACCGTCCGGGCGCTCTGGCGCCAGCGCGTCCGCTGGGCCCGCGGGCTGCTGCAGACGATGGGCGTGCACAAAGGCATGATCGGCAACCTCCGGCACGGCCAGTTCGGCGCGTACCTGCTCTTCAACACCATCACTATGGTGGTCCTCCCGGTGTTCCAGATTTTCGTGCTCCTGGATCTGGTCTTCCTCCTGGCGCTGGGCCGCAGCCCGTTCGGCGCGGACGTCTGGGCAATCCTTGGCTGGGTGGGGCTGGTCATCACGCTGCTGCTCACGGTGTTTGCCCTCGCCATGAACAGGGCGTGGAAAGACCTGCGGCATGTCTGGGCGCTCCCGCTCGTCCCGCTCTATTCTGTGTTCACGAGCCTGACCATGGTGGCCGCGTTGGTGCAGGAACTCCGCGGCAAGGAGGCCCGCTGGAACAAGCTGACGCGGACCGGAGTGGTCAGCGTCACCGCCCCCGACCCGCGCGCGAAGGTGAGCGTTTGAGGCGCGGACCGGCCGCCTTCCCCGCGCTGGCACTCCTGTCCGCACTGGCACTCGCAGCCACGGGGTGCGGGGGGCCCAGCGGACCGACGGCGCCCGCCGCGGAACGCACGGTCGGCGTCGGCTACGAAACGGTGGTCGACGCCGCCTCCACGCTGCCGGAACTGGCCAGGCGGCTCGACGAGGTGAACGCCAACGGCGTCACCATCAGCGTCGGCCGGCTGGACTGGACGGCGTTCCCCTGGGCCGCCCACCCCGAGACTGAGGCTGTCCCGGGCAGGGACCACGTGGCCGACGCGATCAAGGCGCTGGGGACCGGCAGGGATGGCAGGAAGCGCAGGATCACCTTGACCGTGGACCTGCTGGTTCCGGGCTGGATCAGCACCAACCCGGGCTTGGCGGGCATCAATTTCGACGGGACCCGGTCCAAGGACTTCGCCAGCGTCACCGCTCTCACCACGGGACCGGTCGGGGAGCGGCTCATCGACTTCGTGGCCGAGGTGACCAAGCGCTACCGGCCGGACGCCGTGGCCTTGACGGAACTGATGTTCGACAACAACACCTACGGCGGCGACGACCGCGATTCGTACCGGCTGGCCAGCGGCCGGGCGGACTGGCCGCGGCTCGCGAACGGGGACATCGACGTCGCAGATCCCACGCTTGGGGCTTGGCGGTCGAAGTCGCTGGCAGCCGTCGTGGCCAAGGCGGCGGCAGCCGCGCACGCCAACGGTGCCACGCTCGACATGGATGTCCGGGCGCCGTGGCACGACCCGGCCGGTGACCGGCCCGAGAGCGGCCATGACTACGGGCTGCTCGCCGCGGCCGCGGACCGGCTGGTCCTGTGGGACTACTTCGGGCTCAACGACGCCGCTCCCTCCTACTCCGCGGACTTGGCCAGGGCCATGGTGAAGCGGTCCGGCAAGTTCGTTGTCTCGGTCGGGATGTGGGCCAAGGACGGGAGGATCTCGGCCGCTGACCTGGCAGCCGGGCTGGAGGCGTCTGTCTCCGGCGGGGCGACCGCCGTCGCCGTCACGCCGTCCAGCATGCTCGATGACGACGCCTGGCGGGCGCTCAAGAGGGCCTGGGCGTGAGCGCCTAGACCTGCTTGAGGGCCTGGCCGAGGTCGCGGATCAGGTCCTCGACGTCCTCCAGGCCCACCGACAGCCGCACCACGCCGTCGCTGAGTCCGATCGCCGCGCGGCCCTCCGGACCCATGGCGCGATGCGTCGTGGTGGCCGGGTGGGTGATCAGGGACTTCGAATCGCCGAGGTTGTTGGAAATGTCGATGATCCGCAGCGCGTCCAGGAGCGCGAAGGCGGCTTCCTTGGCGGTGCGTCCGGGGGAGGGCGAAAGCTCCAGCGTGAGCACGGTGCCGCCGGCCTTCATCTGCTTCACCGCGAGATCGTGCTGCGGGTGGGACGGGAGCAGCGGGTACTTCACCCAACTGACGGCGGGCTGTCCCTCAAGCCATCCGGCCAGCCGCAGGGCGGAGGCCGAGGAATGGTTGACGCGCAGGCCCATGGTCTCCAGCCCCTTGGTCAGGACCCAGGCGTTGAAGGCCGAGAGCGACGGTCCGGTGTGCCGCATGAGCTGCTTGACGGGTCCGTCGATGAATTCCTTGGTGCCTAGGATCGCCCCGCCCAGCACGCGTCCCTGGCCGTCGATGTGCTTCGTGCCGGAGTAGACGATTACGTCCGCGCCGAGGTCGCCGCAGCGCTGCAGGAGCGGGGTGGCGAAGACGTTGTCGACCACCACCGTGGCCCCCGCCGCATGGGCGAGCTCGCTCACGGCGGCGATGTCCACGATTTCCTGCATCGGGTTCGACGGCGACTCGAAGAAGACCGCCGTCGTGGGCCGGGACAGCGCGGACTGCCACTGTTCCAGGTCAGGGCCGTCGACAAAGACCGTCTCGACGCCCCAGCGCGGCAGGATCTCATTGAGGATCACAAAGCACGAGCCGAAAAGCGAGCGGGCGGCGACCACCCGGTCCCCGGCCCCCAGCAGCGCGCCCAGGGCGGTGAACACGGCGGACATGCCCGACGCGGTCGCAAAACACGCCTCGGTTCCCTCCAGCAGCCGGAGCCTCTCTTGGAAGGTCGCGACCGACGGGTTGCCGTAGCGGGAGTAGACGAAGCGCTCGTCCTCGCCGGTGAAGGCGCGCTCGGCGGCGGCCGCGGACTCGTAGACGAAACCGGAGTTGAGGAAGATCGGTTCGGCGGTTTCCTGGAAGCCGGTGCGGTCAAGGCCGCCACGGACGGCCTGGGTGTCGGCCGACCAGCCGGCGGCGTCGGGATTGAAAGTCACTTAAATCTTTCCGAGCTTGGTGGGGAGGCCGCGGTTCTTCCAGCCGTTGACGGTGCGTTCGCCGGAGCGGTCGGGCTCGCCCTCAAAGCCCTCGAGAACGTTGTACGAGGTGTAGCCGGCGGCTGTTGCGGCCCTCGCGGCGGCAATCGACCGGGCGCCGGAGCGGCACAGGAACACCAGTTCCACGCCGGTGTCCTCCGGGGCCTGCCGCCGGAGCTGGTCGACGAAGTGCGGGTTGGGCGCGCCGCCGGCGAGGTTCCATTGGATGAAGAGCGGATCATTGCGCGTCTCGCCCGCGGACGTGGTGTCCGGGACGCCGATGTGAGCCCATTCGCCCTCGGTCCGGACGTCCACCAGGACGGCTCCGGCCTCCAGTTTGGCCCACGCGGCCTGCGGGCTGAGGTCTCCGGCGTAGCTCATGCGTGGCCCTCGAAGGCCTCATCCGCGCCAAACTCGTCAGCGTCGAGTTCATCAACGGCGTTGGCTACGGCGGCGTCCGCGCTGGCAATCGCCGCCGGCAGGACCAGCGCCTGCGCCACGATCACCGTGCTGCCGTTGAAGGTGGCGGCGGGACTTCCGTGCAGGACATAGCCCTCGGCCAGGGCGGCCGACACGCGCTCACAGAAATCGCGGTCATCCGGTCCGGTGAACAGCCGGTAGGCCAGCTTTTGCTCCCCCGCGGATGCGGCTCCGGACGTCGCACCGGGGGCTGTGTTTGGGGATGCCTTTTCGGGTACTACGGGGGCGGACGTGTCGGGCACGACGGATCTCCTCTTTCACGCTTGCAGTTCGAATGGTGATTCTGCCGAGTCTTCACCTGAGGCACCCCGCCGCGAAAGGGAGGGTTGCCGACCGGCCAGTCAGGGCTTGGCACCGGTTCTCATTACTCCCCAAAAACGTAACACTTACGACGCCGACCCGCACCGCCGCCGTCGTCATGTTCCGTAACCGGATCACGCCCAAGGCCCGAGGCCCAATAACCGGGGCGGCGCGGCGCGGCGCGGCGCAGACGCCGGACGGGGCGAGTAGTGCCCGGTCCCATTTTCGGGTACCACCCACTCGTGCGCGGCCCGACGATGCGCCGTGTACTGGTGGGGACCGGACCGACGCCCCGGCCACGAAGCAACGTGTCAGCAATTCCACACTGTCTGGAACTAGGGGCCGGGAGACCGCCGGAGCCGCAGCCGCGGCCCGGCAGGTGACGGCGGAATGGAGCAATCATGGGTCCGCGCATACTGGTTACCGGTGTAGCGAGCGCCGCCGGCCGGACCGTCGCGGCCCAGCTCGCCGCCCGCGGCGTCCCCTGCCTCGGCTCCGACGCCCGCGCCGATACCCGTCAAGCCGGGGACGGCCCAGCGGTGGCAGCGGTCAGGCTCCTGCCGGCGACGGACCCGGACATGGTGCTGGACCTGCGCCGGCTGGTGGACCGGGAAGCCATCAACGTCATCATTCCGACCCTCAGCGTGGAGCTGCCGGTCCTGGCCGCGGCCCGCGCCGGATTCGGGCGGGACGTCCGGATCATCGTCGGCGACCCTGCCGCGGTGGCCCTCGCCAACGACCGGCTGTTGACCGCATGGGCGTTGCAGGCGGCCGGCATTCCGGTTCCGCGCTTCGCGGTCCCCGGGGACCTGGCTGCCGCGCCGGCGTCCCTGGCGGACCTCAACGGCCCCGTCGTGGTCAAGCCGCGGATCTTCAAAGGCACCCGCGCCGTCCACCTGCTGGCCGGGACCGCCGCCGTGAGCTGGAAGAATATGGCGCCCGGGCAGCTGGTCCAGGAGTTCATCCCGGGTGCCGACTACGTCGCCCTGGTGTTCGGCACCCCGGCCCGCAACGCGATGGCCCCGCTGGCAGTGGTCCTGGAGAAGACGAAAACCCCGTACGGGCGCGCGGGCAGCGACGAGGTCAGCCGCAGGGTACCGGCGGGCGAGGCCGGGGACGTGCGGAAGCTGGGCCTGGCGGCCGTGCGCGCACTCGGACTGACCGGGCCGGTGCAGGTCCAGATCCGGCGCCGCGCCGACGGGACCCCCGTAGTGCTGGGCGTCTGCGCGACGCTGGGGGAGAACAGTACGTGGGCACCGGAACTGCTCGACGCCGTGCTGGCAACTTTCATGCTCCCGGCCTTCAATCCCGCCTCCTTCCGGCGCTGCCCGGCAGTTCCCGCGGATGCGCTGGGGTGACCCGGCCTAGCTATTCGATGGTGGCGAACAGGGCGTTGAGTTCGGCCGTGAGCTGCCTGCGGAGCTCCGCGGTGCCGATTTCCTGGCCGTCGATGTGGTTCACCGGCGCCAGGAGCCGGATGCTGGAGATCAGCCAGACGGCGTCGGCGTCCAGCAGGTCCTTCGGCTCCAGCGGTCCGTAGCCCAGTTCCCAGCCTGCAGCCTTGGCCGCGGTGAACAGGGCGCCCTGCGAGGTGCCCGGCAGGATGCCGCTGTCCAGCTGCGGGGTGATGAGCCGCCGGATCGTGCGCACGCCGCCGGCGCCGTCGTCCGACGTTTCCAGATGCGCCAGCAGAACGGTCGACGTCGGCCCCTCCAGGACCCGGCCGTCCGCGGACGTGAAGATGACGTCGTCCGCGCCGTGCCGGTGGGCGTGACGCAGCGCCGCCATGTTCACGGCGTAGGAGAGGGTCTTGGCGCCGAGCAGCAGCCAGGGGGCGCGCTCGCCGACTTCGCTGTCGTAGCCGCGGTCCAGCAGGATGACGTCGATTCCGGTCTCGCGCTGGCGGCGCCCCGCCGCCGAGGGGGCGGAGGCCTGGACCCAGCAGGTGGGGGCTGCGGCGCCCTCCGGCCCGCGGGTGACGAGCAGCTTCACCACCACCTCGTCCCCTGCCGCGTCGCCGCCGGCAGCCAGGGCCGGATCCTGGCGCCGGTACTCGCCGATGGCGGTGTCCACGGCACGCCGCCACGCGTCCTCGGCCGGGATGTCCAGCTCCAGCAGGCGGGCCGAGCCGGCCAGCCGGGTCAGGTGCGCCTGGATCTTGCGGGGCCGGCCGCCCACGGCCAGGAGCGATTCGAAAACGCCGTCGCCGCGGGTGGCGCCCAGGTCCGTGGCCATGAGCTGCGGCTTCGACGCGTCCGCCACGCGGCCGCCGTCGAACGCCGGGTCCAGGAAGACCAGCACGGTTGCGGGCGCAGGAACAGCGGCAGGAGAGGTCATGGCAACAGCTTAGTCCCGGTGGTCCCGGGATAGGATTTGCTCGTTGCCCGTTCCGGAACTGTTCCGCGGGCTTGAAGCGTGAGGGGTTCGCCTGTGCTGTGGCAATTTCCGATGGCGGAGACCTTGCCGTCCTGGGCCGTTATGATCCTGACCCTGATCGATTTCGCCATCCGGGTGCTTGTCTTGGGCATCATCCCCGGAAACCGGCGGCCCACCACCGCGATGGCGTGGCTACTGTGCATCTTCATTGTGCCCACCATAGGCCTGCTGTTGTTCCTGCTGTTCGGCAACTTCCGGCTGTCCCGGCGCCGCCGCGCCCAGCAGGAAGCGGTCAACACCAGGATCCGGGCGGGGACGTCGGAACTGCAGGCCGTCGAGAGCCGCTACGCCGGACCGGAATGGGTGGCATCCGCCTCCGAACTGAACAAGACGCTGGGGTCGCTGCCGATGGTGGACGGCAACAGCGTCGAACTGCTGCCTGGCTACCCCGACTCCATCAAGGCGATGACCGAAGCCGTCAGGGGCGCCAAATGGTTTGTCAACGCCGAGTTCTACATCATGAGCTCGGATCACGTCACGGACGATTTGCTGACTGCCATGGAGGAGGCCACGGAGCGCGGCGTCGAGGTCCGCGTCCTCTTTGACCACCTCGGCTCGCTCCGAATCAAGGGCTACCGCCGCCTGAAGGACCGGCTCAACGCCAGCAAGATCCGCTGGCGGCCCATGCTGCCGCTGAGCCCGGTGCACGGCCAATGGCGCCGGCCGGATCTTCGCAACCACCGCAAGATCATGGTAATCGACGGCGAAATCGCCTTCACCGGATCCCAAAACCTCATCGAGCCGTCCTACAACAATCCCAAGCACCGCAAGGTGGGCCGCGAATGGGTGGAGCTCATGGCCTGCCTGCGCGGGCCGATTGTCACCACCTTGAACGTGGTCTTCGCGACCGACTGGCTCAGCGAGACCAACGAATCCCTGGAAGAGCAACTGGAACACCGGCCGGAGCCTCACCCCGGCAACGTCACGGCACAGGTGGTCCCCAGCGGCCCCGGCTTCATCACCGAGAACAACCTGCGGCTCTTCAACACCCTCATCTACTCGGCCCAGCACAAAATCTCGCTGTGCAGCCCCTACTTCGTCCCGGACGACTCGCTCCTGTATGCGGTGACGACGGCGGCGCAGCGCGGCGTCGAAGTGGAACTCTTTGTCTCGGAAAAGGGCGACCAGTTCCTCGTCCACCACGCGCAGCAGTCCTACTACGAGGCCCTGCTCGAGGCGGGCGTGCGGATCTACCTCTACAAAGCCCCGTTTGTGCTGCACGCCAAGCACTTCACGATTGACAACGAAGTTGCGGTGCTGGGCTCCAGCAACATGGACATGCGCTCCTTCTCGCTGAACCTCGAGGTGTCCGTGATGCTCCTCGGCGAGGACATCGTCCAGCGGATCCGTGCCGTGGAGGACACCTACCGCAGCATCTCGCACGAACTGGTGCTCGACGACTGGATGAAACGGCCCATGAAGGTCAAATACGTGGACAACGTGGCGAGGCTGTCGGCCGTGCTGCAGTAACCCTGGCGGCGTCTGGGACTGCAGGCCCGGCCCGTGGTGTTCCTGGAAATACCCGGGAAACTCAGCCTTCGGGAAACGCAGTGCCGAGCGCCGAGAGGACCCCGAACGCCTTGGTCCGGATTTCCTCGTACTCCTCCTGCGGGGTCGAGTCGGCGGTGACGGCACCGCCGACGCCGAGGCTCAGTTCCGCCGTGCCGTCACCGGGGGCCGTTGTCACCAGGGTCCGGATCGCCACGGCAAGGTCGGCGGACCCATTCAGGGAGAAATAGCCGATCGCCCCGGAGTACACGCCCCGCGGCGCGGCCTCCAGCCGGTCCAGAATGGCCATGGTGCTGACCTTCGGGGCGCCGGTCATCGAGCCGGCGGGGAAGCAGGCCGCGACCGCCTCGGCCCGCGGCATCCCGGGCCGCAGCCGGGCGTCGATGGTGCTGACCATCTGGTGCACCGTGGCGTAGCTCTCGATCGCGCACAGCCGGCTGACGGCCACCGAACCGGGGACGGCGAAATGGCTCAGATCATTGCGCAGCAGGTCCACGATCATGATGTTTTCCGCGCGGTCCTTGGCCGAAGACTCCAGCTCCTGCCGCAGGGCCGTGTCCGCACCTGGGTCCGGATCCCGGCGGCGGGTGCCCTTGATCGGTTCGGCCCGCATCCGGCCGTCTTCACCAATCTGCAGGAAACGTTCCGGCGACGTGCTCGCCACCGTCAGCTCGCCGAAGCGCAGATAGCTGGCGAACGGGGCCGGGTTGCGGCCCCGTAGCTGCAGGTAGGTCTGCCACGGATCCGTGCCGCAGGTGCCCGCGGTGGCGGTGGCGGTGAGTGCGGTGGTCAGGCAGACTTCGTAGGTGTTGCCCTCAGCGATCTCACGCTGGGCCTT
The DNA here is from genome assembly GCF_052113245.1 of Arthrobacter sp. YAF34. Classification (NCBI taxonomy): domain Bacteria; kingdom Bacillati; phylum Actinomycetota; class Actinomycetes; order Micrococcales; family Micrococcaceae; genus Arthrobacter; species Arthrobacter sp. YAF34. The sequence continues at coordinate 118,990 of NZ_JBFRCV010000010.1, read as the reverse complement.
GGAAACTTTTGCCTTGTAGACGGCCTCGGCGTCCCTGGCGGTGAAGTGTGGCGCAGCGGCGCGGGATGCGGGGGAGCCCGGCATAGGCGAACGGTCTGCAGCGGGTCCGTCCGGCGCGGCGGCCGGCCCCGAACCGGCGGCCGAACTGGACACCGAGGCGGCGACGGCCGCGCGGGCGGAACGAAGCCAGTCCCCGGCGTCGGGCGTGTCCAGGGCGAGCAGCCAGGCCGCACCCTCGGCATGGTCGAGCACCACGGCGCGGCCGGCGAAGATCAGGCAGGCATCCGGGGTGGGAGCCGGGACGTCATTGCCGCCGGTTTCACGCTTGAGTTCGTAGCCCAGGTACCCGAGCCAGCCCAGGGTGAACTCGCAAGGGAAGCCCTCCGGGGCCCGGAGCGCCGGGCGCCCCCAAACGCCGTCGAGCCAGCGGAAGAAGGGGCCGTCGATGGTCACCGTGGCCTGGCCGGCACTCACCCGGGTCAGGCCGGAACTGTGCCGGACCGCCTGCCCGAATCGGCCGCCGTCGTCGGCCAGGATGCTGAAGCGGCTCCGTTCCGCGGACTGGGGGGCGAGGCCCGCCGGGTTCAGGGAGGAGTCGAGCCACACGGCGTGGGCCGAGCCGCCGAAGAGGGTCTCAAACAGCAGCGCCGCCTCCGGCTCGGCGTCGATTCGCTCTGCCCGCAACTGCAGGCCGTCGCGGGCGGCGAGTTCAGGCAACAGGGCCGGGGCGAGGGCGGGAAGATACTGGAGGGCCAGCAGGACGTCGTCGGGGGCTGTGCCGTCCGCGCGGTTGAGTACATGCACATCGGCGCGGCCCGGGACGTCGTCGGCCGCCAGCCATTGCGCTTCCTGGGCCGCCCACTGGTCCCAGAAGGGTTCGTAGGTCTCGCCGTCGCGCGACAGCGCCCGGGCCCGGCGGTCGGAAGCGGAGGAATCCGCCCAGATCACGGCGTCCAGCAGGGGGCGCGCCGCCTCTGCGGCGGCGCCGACGCCCTCCACCAGGACGATTTCGGCCGGGCGTGTGGTGCGGATTTCGCCGTCGTAGTGCCGCTCCCAGTCCCAGCTGACCCACTCCGCGGGCTCGCCGCGCCGCAGCGGCGACAGCACCGTGGTGGCGTAACGCTCGATCCCGGCCGTCAGCCCGTTCCAGCCGGGATAAATGTCCTCCAGGTGGAAGAGCGAGACCTTGTGGTGTTCCCGGAGCCGCGCCGCCAGTTCGATGGCCAGGGTGGTCTTGCCGGAGCCGGACCGCCCGTCGATTGCGATGATGACGGGTGCGGGGCTCATGAAATAGAGCGTACCCGTTGCTGTGCGTTGGGTTGATCGCTGCCATGGCGCTGCCCGTCGAGCCGCTGAAGGTGGCTGCGCACGTGCTCCACGATCCCCGGCACGGAGGCCCGGATGAGGTCCCAGGTGGTGTCAAAGTCGGTGTGGCCGCCGTACCAGGGGTCCTCGATGCCCTGCTCCAGAGGGTCCTTATCCGCCACCGCGGGATCAAAGCTGCGGAGCATGCGGATCTTGGCCCGGGACTCACGGTCTGGCGCCGCCTGACGGAGCCAGCCGTAGTGGTCGACGTCGAGGGCCAGGATCAGCTCGCGGCTGACGAACCATTCGGGCTGCCATTCGCGCGCCACGTGGCGGCTGGAGGAAATGTTCTGGGACGTAAGTTTGCGCGCGGCCCGGGGATCGATGGGGCGGCCGACCTCATACGCCGTGGTTCCGGCGGAATCGACCACGGCCCCGGCGAGGCGTTCGGTCCGGAATGCCTCCGCCAGCATGAGCTCGGCCATCGGAGACCGGCAGATGTTTCCGGTGCAGACCGCGATGATCCGGTACTGGCTCGGCATTGAGGTCATAGCTAAGCATGGACGATCTCAGGCCTCTTGGCTAGCGGAGGTCCCGAAATGTTACAGAAAATGTCAAACTCAAGTCACGATTTGTCATGTCCGGAGTGGGCGTCGGGTGCACCGCCGCGCCCGAGGTGCCCGAGCAGCGCGTCCAGGATGGGCAGCTGGCCCTTCACGAGCCTGAAGCGGGCTTCTTCCTCCGTGGCCCATTCGGCATGGTCGATCTCAGGGAAGCTGCGGATTGCGCCGGATCCCTTGGGCCATTCCAGGGCGAAGGTGTTGCTCTGGATTTGTTCGGGCTGAAAGTCCGCTTCGGCCGTGAAGACGGTGATGATCTTTCCGGAGGGCTGCCGGAAGTCGCCGAGCCGGTGGTAGGCGGCCGCAGGTGCCGGCGTGCCGATTTCCTCTGCGAATTCACGGTGCGCCGCCGACAGCGGGTCCTCTCCGGCGGGGTATTCGCCTTTGGGGATGGACCAGGCCCGGGCGTCCTTGCGGGCCCAGAACGGTCCGCCCATGTGGGCGATCCAGACCTCCAGCTGCGGCGTGCCGCCAGGCGGGGGTGTATCAGCGGGCCGGGGGGTGCCGCTTAATCGGTACAGCAGAATGCCGGCGCTCCGAACGGTCATGACTCCTCCTGCCCCAAGGGTATGTCCCGGAGCCCGGGCCCCGGCGCTTAGTGGATCGAGGCGAGCAGGATGCCGACGCCGACGAAGAGCGCGCCGAACGTCCGGTTCAGGGCTTTCTGTCCGCGGGCGTCATGGGTGAAGCGCTGGAAGGACCTGGCCGCCGCCGCGAAGAAGAACCACATGACCGCGATGTCGATCACGATCACGGTGACGGACAGGACCGCGTACTGCGGCAGCAGCGGCTGCTCCGGCCGGATGAACTGGGGCATGAAGGCCAGGAAGAAGACCACGGCTTTGGGGTTGAGCAGATTGACCCACAGGCCGCGGCGGAACATGGAGAACGCCGGTTCGTTGCGCAGGGCGGCGGCCTTCTCCTGGTCCAGGTCCGGTTTGTGCAGGAACTGCCGGATGCCCAGATAGACCAGGTAGGCGGCCCCGGCATAGCGGATCACGTTGAACGCGACCGGTGAGCTCGCCACGAGGACCCCGACGCCGAGGGCAACGATCAGGATGTGCACCACGAGGGCGGCCTGCTGGCCCAGGATGCCCCAGATGGAGCGGCGGAATCCTGAGTTCAGGGAGTTGCTCATGGTGTTGATGGCGCCCGCGCCGGGGGTGAAACTGATCAGGACGCCGGCGCCGGCCAAGGCCAGCCAAAGGGAGGGTTGCACCCGCCAAGCTTACGGTCCCGGACGGGCCCGCCCGAAGTGCATGACGCGCCGGCTGCATTCACCTTATGGCCCGTTGGATGCCCGGGGATTCAGTCGCCGCGGAGGCCGTAGCTGAGAATCATGTTCCCCTTGCTGGTCTCCTGGGACTCTTGCAGCACCAGCCTGGTGAGGGGATCGCCGTCGTTGAAGAGCCGCCGGCCGCTGCCCGCAACCACCGGATGGACGATGAGCATCAGGGTGTCGAGCAGGCCCGCGTACAACAATTGGCGGACCAGCGAGATGCTGCTGAAGACCCCAATGTCGCCGCCGTCGCTGTTCTTCAAGCCCGCCACGAAGTCTTCCAGCGGACCCTCGATCAGGTGCGAATTCTGCCATTCGAGGTCCCCGGTCAGCGTCCGGGATGCAACGTACTTCGGCAGCCGGTTGATGAAGCCGGCGAAGTCGGCGTCGCTTTCGGCGTTCGGCCAGTAGTCGGCCCACTGCTGGTAGCCGACCCGGCCCAGGAGCCCCATATCGATCCGGCCCATCATCTCGCCCATCCCGGCGCCCAGTTCCGCGTCGAAACTGTCGAACTGCCACAGGAAGGGATCTTCAACCACCCCGTCCACGGAGCAGAAGAGGCCGGCCGTCACTTTGCGCATGGGTTCTCCTTCGTCGCGGGTTCTTTCGAGCACCCTATCGGCAGATCGGGAAGCAGGGAATGGCTGAGAGGAACCCGGCCGCGACCACCCCGGACGGCAGCTGAGCCGCCGTCCGGGGCAGGGTTTGCGTCCGGAGCGGTGCTGCCGGATGGAATGTCCCGTCAGGAGCGCCGGCCCAGGACGTGCAGGGAGCTCTAGCCGTTGGAGGTGGCGCCGGCCGCGGCGTCGTCCGCATCCCCATCGTTCGGGCCCCCATGGCCGCCGCCGGGACCGGCCTGGGTCCCGGTCACTTTGAAGTTCGCATCCAGCAGGACGGTGGCGCGGGTGCCGTCCGCCTTGGTGATGTGCGCTTCGTAGGTGGCGCCGTCGGCGTCGGTCTCCATCCGCTCGATCGTCGCGCCGGGCTGGGCGGCCTTCACTGCCGCCTCGACCTTCGTGGCGGTGTCGCCGGTGAGGACCACCTCTGTCTTGCCGTTGGCCTGGTGCGGTCCGCCCTGGCCGCCGCCGGGCGTTCCGTACCCGTTGCCGTACCCGTCCGGGGCCGCGGTGCTTGACGAGGAGGTGCCGGTGCCGTCGGCGGCCATTGCGGGGATGGCCGCCGCGCCGATCGCGCCGATCGTGCCGCCGCCGATCACCGCGGCGAGCATGATGCCGGCCGTGGTCTTGTTAATCTGTGCCATGGTGAAACTCCTTTGCTGGGGCCCGGGAAACCGGGCCGGCCGAGGACTCGGCCTGCACCCAGCCTCATCGCGGCAGGTATGGCAGCACTTTGGCAGCGCTGTGTCCGCGCTGTGAGTACATGACGGGCGCGTCCAGTCACCTGCAACGTGCGCGAACCAGCCCAGCCACCCTTACTAAAGCTGCCGGGCGTCGCTTAGGCCCGGGCGATGACCTCGCCGTTGGGGATCAGGAACCAGCCGTCGTCGGTGGAGCCCCAGCGATGCCAGCCGGCGGAAATCCGGGCCAGGTCCGCCTCGGTGGCAAAGCCGTACTCGAGTGCCTGGTCGGCAAAGGAGGAGTGCAGCACCCGCTCGCCCCAGACCCGGGCCTGCCACCGCCGCTGCTGTCCGGTGGCGTAGAGCCAGTTGCTGCTCGACGGCGCCACGTCCGTGAACCCGGCGGCCTGCGCCCAGGACACGAGCCGGCGGCCGGCGTCGGGTTCGGCACCGTTGCGGCGGGCGATCCGCTGGTACAGCTCCATCCAGTCGTCGAGCTCGGGGATGGCCGGGTACCAGCTCATGCCGTGGAAGTCGGCGTCGCGCACCGCCACGATGCCGCCGGCCTTGGCCGCCCGGCGCATCTCCCGCAGGGCCGCGACCGGGTCCGTGAGGTGCTGCAGGACCTGATGGGCGTGGACGACGTCGAACGACTCGTCCGGGAAGTCGAGGTCGTAGACGTTGCCGCTGGAAAAATCGACGTTGTCCACACCGCGCTCGGCGGCGAGGGCTGCGGCCTGGGCGATGACGTCGGGGGAGCGGTCCAGGCCCGTGACCCTGCCCGGGGCCACCAGCTCCGCGAAGTCGCAGGTGATGCTGCCCGGCCCGCAGCCGACGTCGAGCACGGACACCCCGGGTGTGAGATGCGGGAGCACGAACGCTGCCGAGTTTTCCGCCGTGCGGGTGGCATGGGCGCGGACCACCGACGCGTGATGGCCGTGGGTGTACACATCGTCAGGCTGCTGCGCACTCATAATGGAACGCTACCCTCCCGCGACCGGAAATGGGCGGCTAGTTGGGGAGTGGCTCCGGAGTCTGGCCGCGGGCAGCTTCCTCGCCGGCCCGGACGGTGGCGTCGATCATCGAGTTCATGAACCGGGTGACGATCTCCAGTTCCTCCGGCGTGAAGTGCTCGATCGCCGCGCCCATGTGCCGGGCCAGCGGAAGGAACATGGCGCCGCCGTCCCGGTACGCCTTGGGTGTCATGCGCAGCTGCACCTGCCGGCGGTCCGGGCCCTCGCGCTCGCGGACCACGTGGCCGGAACTGTGGAGCCGGTCGATCAGTGCTGTGGTGGCGGGGGAGCTGAGGTTCAGCTCTTTCCTGAGCACGCCCGGAGTGACAATCTGGTGCCGCGCGGTGTGCTGCATGATGACGGCCAGAGCGTTCAGGTCGGTGCGGTGCATGTCGTTGCGGCCGCCGGCCGAGTCCACGTAGCGGTTGGCTTCGAGATTGAATTCCTGCAGGAGCCGGACGAGCGGAGGCGGACCGGCCGCGTCGGGGGGCGCTGTGTCTTCGGATGGGCCCCGGATTTCGGCTGACACTGCGGACCTCCTTTATTCCTAGATCTGGCATACCTGAATACGGCCGCGTCGGTCTGACCGCGGCCCGTCGGCGTCGTCGACGGCGCCCTCGGGAGTTTACTGCAGTGGCCGCAGCAGTACGTACCGCAGCGAATACTGCAACCAGACCGGCCCGGACTGTCCTTCCATTCTCCTCCGGCACGTGCGCCTTGGGGTTATCTCCATGATAGAGATAGTCTACTATGGAGTTGATTCCTCGTCCCCTCCGAATCGCACCCTAGAAGGACACATGAAAACGACTTCGCCCCCGACGCCGCGCGTACCGTTCTGGCTGCGTTGGCTGATTCCCGCAGTGCTCGTCGTGGCCTGGCTGGCGATCGCCGGCATCGGCGGCCCGACGTTTGGGCGCCTGAGTGAGGTCTCATCCAACGACCAGGCTTCCTTCCTGCCCGCCGGCGCCGAGGCCACCGAAGCCCAGGACTGGCAGGCCAAGTTCCGTGACTCCAAGGAAATCCCCGCCGTGATCGTGGTCGAGAGCGATGCCGCCTTCACCCCGGCCGAGCTCGGCGAAGCCGCCGCACTCAAGGGCAGGCTGGAGGCCCTGCAGGTCGGCAGCACGGTGATCGGCCCCATCCCGTCCGCGGATGCCAAGGCGGTCCAGTTCGTGGTGCCCATCGCTTCCTCGGCTGAAGTCAAGGCGGTAGTCAAGGACCTGCGCAGCGAGATTCAGGCGTCCGCGCCGGCGGGAATGAGGACCTTCGTCACCGGGCCGGCCGGGCTCACGGCGGACCTGGCGAGTGCCTTTGCCGGAATTGACGGCATCCTGCTGCTCGTGGCCCTCGGCGCCGTGTTCCTGATCCTGCTGATCGTCTACCGCTCCCTGCTGCTGCCCGTCCTGGTGCTGCTCACCTCGGTCTTCGCACTTTGCGCCGCGATCCTGCTGGTGTTCAGCATGGCCAAAGCTGGCTGGATCCAGCTGAACGGCCAAAGCCAGGGCATCCTGTCCATCCTGGTGATCGGCGCGGCCACGGACTACGCCCTGCTGTACGTTGCGCGGTTCCGCGAAGCCCTGACGCACACCACCAACCGCACGGCTGCAGCAATCACGGCGTGGAAGGCGGCCTGGGAGCCGATCCTGGCCTCCGGCGCCACCGTGATCATCGCGCTGCTTTGCCTGCTGTTCTCCGACCTTAACTCCAACAAGGCGCTCGGGCCGGTAGCCGCCGCGGGCATCCTCTGCGCGCTTTTCGCCGCCCTGACCCTGCTGCCCGCCCTGATGGCGCTCTTCGGCCGGGCCGCGTTCTGGCCGTTCCGGCCGAAGCTCCTCCCGGAAACCGAACGGGAACCGGAACTGGTCACCGGGCTCGAGGGCCAGAAAGGACTCTGGCGGGCCACCGGTTCGCTCGTTTCCCGCCGGCCGCGCGCGGTCTGGGTGGCCTCGGTCCTGCTGCTACTCGTCGCGGGGACCGGCCTCCTGCAGCTCAAAGCCAACGGCGTCGCCCAGACCGATGTCATCCTCACTGCCTCCAATGCCGTCGACGGGCAGGAAGCCCTGGGCCGGCACTTCGACGCCGGATCCGGCAGCCCGGCGGTGATCGTGGCCGACGAGGCCAAGGCGCAGGACGTGCTGGCGAAAGCCAAGGCCAGCGACGGCGTCGGCGACGCCTACCTGCTGGCCGAGGGCGGCGCCCCGGTTATTGCCGGTGCCCCGGGCGCCCCGGCTGCCCCGGCAGTCAGGGACGGCAAGGTTCTGATCAACGCGACGCTGAACTACGCCGCGGACTCAAATGACGCCGAGAACGTCGTGCTCTCGCTCCGCCAGGAACTCAGGACCGTTGACAGCGGCGTGCTGGTCGGCGGCGTCACCGCCACCGCCCTGGATACCAACACCACCGCCCAGCGCGACCTCGTCACCATCATCCCGGTGGTCCTGGGCGTCATCCTGGTCATTCTCATGCTGCTGCTGCGTTCGGTGCTTGCGCCGGCCCTGCTGGTCGCCTCCGTGGTCCTGTCCTACGGCGCGGCGATGGGCGTTTCAGCCTTCGTATTCAACAACATCTTCGGCTTCCCGGGAGCGGACGCGACGGTGCCCCTGTTTGGCTTCGTCTTCCTCGTGGCACTGGGCGTCGACTACAACATCTTCCTCATGAGCCGGGTCCGGGAGGAGTCGATCAAGCACGGCACCCGGGCCGGGGTCCTGCGCGGCCTCGCCGTGACGGGCGGGGTCATCACCTCCGCGGGCGTGATCCTCGCGGCCACCTTCGCGGCCCTGGGGGTCATTCCGATCATGTTCCTGGTGCAGCTGGCCTTCATCGTCGCGTTCGGCGTCTTGCTGGACACGGTGCTGGTCCGCTCCCTGCTGGTGCCCGCGCTGGCCTACGACATCGGCCCGCGGATCTGGTGGCCCGGCAAGCTCGGCCGTCCGGAGAACGACGCCGCTGCCCGCGCCGGGGCCCCGTCCCCCCGCCGTGCGGATAGCGAAGAGGCCGGGGTCCGCTAGGCGGACCCAAAGCCGCAGCCGCCGTCACTGTCCCTGGTCCCCCCACCAGGCGACGGTGGCGGCGGCTGCTTCGTCCAGCGGGGTCGGCGCCAGGCCCAGGGCGGCCTGGCTCGCGGAGGATTCCATCACGAACGGCCGCTCGAACTGGTACAGCGTCTCCGCGAGCTCCCGCATGTCGGGGGAAAACGCCCCCATCGCCTTCAGCGCCCAGCTGGGGACGGCGGTGAGACGCGGCGCCCTGGCGCCGGCTGCCGTCGCGAAGGCGCCCGCGATTTCGCGCTGGGTCAGCGCGGGCCCGGTGGGTGCGTGCCATACCCGGTTCCACAGCTTCGGCCGGCCTGCCGCCGCAATCATGGCGGCCGCGAGGTCCGGAACATAGGTGAAGGAATGGGGCTGGTCCGCCCGGCCGATCACCATCAGGGATTTGCCCGCCAGCACCGGCTTCACCATGCGCTCGCCGGCGTGCGCCCCGCGGACCCTGGGGCCGAAGAAATCGCCCGCCACCACGCTCACGGTGTCCGTCGCGGACTCCGCGCGGGCCTTCAGAAGTGCCGTCCGGATACCTCGTTTGCCGTCCTGGGCCTCGCGCGGGCCGTCCTCGACCATCGGCCGCCCCGGCGCGCTGTAGGAGTACAGGCTTTCCGGGAAGACGACGACGGCGCCCGCCGCGCCCGCCGCGGCCAGCACGCTCTGCTCGGCTGCAGGCAATTCCCGGGCCCAGGCGTCGGCGCTGTACCGCGAGCCGTGGATGCAGTGGAAGAGCGCCGCGGCGCCGTGGAAGGCCGTGCCCAATCCGGCCGGGTCCGAGACATCGATGGACATTTTCTCGACCAGCGGGTGGGCCGGCCCGCTGGCTGACCTCGTCACGATGCGCACGTGATGGCCCGCGTCGGCCAGTTGTTCGGTGACCGTCCAGCCGACCGGGCCGGCTCCCGTGACGACGTAGAGGCGGGATGATTCGTTGCCGGGGGCGCCAGTTGGGGACATTCCGATCTCCTTAGAAATAGTGAGAGCGGTGCTCTCTCGATTCAGGATGCGCCGCAAGACAAGGCATGTCAAGAGCGGTGCTCACATTTGTTGACAGTGCTCTTGTTTGTGGAATGCTGGTCTCATGCCAGAGGACAGAGTCACATCCGCCGCCGAAGCCGGCTCGGGGGCCGCCGGGAAGTCCGCCGGGCCTGGCGCGTCCCACCCGGGCACACCGCGCGAGCGGGCCCGGGCCCGGACCATAGCCGACATCCTGCGCCTGGGCCGGGAACATCTGGCGCAGCACGGGGCCGCCGCCCTGTCCCTCCGCGCCGTGGCCCGGGACCTCGGCGTCGTGTCTTCTGCGGTGTACCGCTATGTGGACAGCCGGGAGGAGCTGCTGACGCTTCTGCTGATTGACGCCTACAACGAACTCGGCGATGAAGTGGATGCCGCCGTCGCGGCCGTGCCGGAGGGCGATTTTGCCGGCCAGTTTGCGGCCCTGGGCCGCGCGGTGCGGGGCTGGGCGCTGCGCGAGCCCGCCCGCTATGCCCTTCTTTTCGGCAGTCCCGTGCCCGGCTACCGGGCTCCCGCCGAGCGGACTACCGGCCCCGGGACCCGGGTGATTTATGCCCTCATGGCGGTTCTCGACGCCGCTTTCCGCGCCGGGCAGCTCTCGGTGCGCGGCGACCGGAGTCCGGCCGTGGCCGCGGGGCTGGCCGGGGATCTGGCGAACATCCGGTCGGAGTTCGGGTTGGCCGTGCCGGATGACCTCCTGGCCCGCGGCGCCCTGGCCTGGACCTCACTCTTCGGCGCCGTTAGCTTCGAAGTCTTTGGCCAGTACGGCACGGAAGCGTTTACCGACCGGGAGCTGCTCTTTGACCACCATCTCGCGGTGCTGGCCGACGTCGCCGGGCTCCCGGCAGGCGCGCCCACCCCCTGAGCGGGGTCCCCCTGTTGCCCCGCGGTGACGCTCGATAGACTGCCCCTGCGCCCGCACGGGCGCAGCCGATGCTTGCGGGAAGGATCCATCGATGTCAGAGGAAAATCTGTCCGAAGAAAACCTGCCTGAAGGGAACAGGCCTGACGAGAACAGGGGCGGAAGAGCAGCCCCCGGGAGCGCTGAAGCGGGTGCGGTGGAAGGCGCAGTGGCCGAGGGACAGTACGTCGAGGGCGACTACGGGTCCGCGGGCGCGGCTGGCGAAGTCCCGCCCACGGCCGTCGAGGGGGAATATGCGACGGGGGACTACGGCACCGCCGGCGTGGCCGGAGCGGCCGCCGTCGGCGAGGTGGAAGGCGACTATCCCGAGGGCGACTACGGCGAGGCCGGGGTGGCGGGGTCCGGCGTCTCCGGCGAGGCCGTCTCCGGGGATGCGGTCTCCGCGGGTGCCGGAGCCGAGGAAGGCGAATATCCCGAGGGGGACTACGGGACCGCAGGATCGGCCGGTCCCCGGCGCCCCGGCAGGCCGGAGGCGGGAACGGCATCCGGGGACGACGCGGAGCGGCGCGAGGACTAGCGGGGGAAGCGGCGGCGGGCCCACAACGGGCCCGCCGCCGCGCCGCCGGCGCTCATTGAGGGGGTTCGCGCAGGGCGAAACCCCGTAGCAATGGCGGCGGAACGGCTGAAATCCGGGGAATTCGGGCGGGGGAAGGCGGCCGCGGAGTCGCCTGGACGCAAGGTTGAGTCGATGTCACTCAACTTTGGATTGACTTAAGTTCCGGTCTGGGTAAAGTTGAGTGTAGATCGCTCAATAACTGTCGGACCTCCTTTGGTCCGCGGCCTTCTCGATTCCAGGAAAGTAAGGAACCAATCCATGTCACGTGCAGTAGGTATCGACCTCGGAACCACTAACTCCGTCGTCTCCGTTCTCGAAGGTGGCGAGCCCACCGTCATTGCCAACGCCGAGGGCGGCCGCACCACGCCGTCGGTTGTTGCCTTCTCCAAGTCCGGTGAAGTCCTTGTCGGCGAGATCGCCAAGCGCCAGGCCGTCAACAACATTGACCGCACCATCGCTTCCGTCAAGCGCCACATGGGCACCGACTGGACCGTCGCCATTGACGACAAGAAGTACACGGCGCAGGAAATCTCCGCCCGCATCCTCATGAAGCTCAAGAACGACGCCGAGTCCTACCTCGGCGAAAAGGTCACCGACGCCGTCGTCACCGTTCCGGCGTACTTCAACGATGCCCAGCGCCAGGCCACCAAGGAAGCCGGAGAAATCGCCGGCCTCAACGTCCTGCGCATCGTCAACGAGCCCACCGCGGCTGCACTGGCCTACGGCCTGGACAAGGGCAAGGAAGACGAACTCATCCTGGTCTTCGACCTCGGCGGCGGAACCTTCGACGTGTCCCTCCTTGAGGTCGGCAAGGACGAAGACAACTTCTCCACCATCCAGGTCCGCGCCACTGCCGGTGACAACCACCTCGGCGGCGACGACTGGGACCAGCGCGTCGTGGACTACCTGCTGAACCAGCTCAAGGTCAAGGGCATCGACCTCAGCAAGGACAAGATCGCCCTGCAGCGCCTCCGCGAGGCTGCCGAACAGGCCAAGAAGGAACTCTCCTCCTCCTCCAGCACCAACGTCTCGCTCCAGTACCTGTCCGTCACCCCCGACGGCCCGGTCCACCTGGACGAGCAGCTGACCCGCGCCAAGTTCCAGGACCTCACCAAGGACCTGCTGGACCGCACCAAGAAGCCGTTCCAGGACGTCATCAAGGAAGCTGGCATCAAGCTCTCCGAGATCGACCACATCGTCCTCGTCGGCGGCTCCACCCGTATGCCGGCCGTCTACGACCTCGTCAAGGAACTGGCTGGCGGCAAGGAGCCCAACAAGGGCGTCAACCCGGATGAGGTCGTCGCCGTCGGTGCCGCCCTTCAGGCCGGCGTCCTCAAGGGTGAGCGCAAGGACGTGCTCCTGATTGACGTCACCCCGTTGTCCTTGGGCATCGAAACCAAGGGCGGCATCATGACGCACCTGATCGAGCGCAACACGGCCATCCCCACCAAGCGGAGCGAGACCTTCACCACCGCGGATGACAACCAGCCGTCCGTGGCCATCCAGGTCTTCCAGGGCGAGCGTGAATTTACCCGCGACAACAAGCCGCTGGGCACGTTCGAACTGACCGGCATCGCCCCGGCTCCCCGCGGCGTCCCGCAGGTCGAGGTCACCTTCGACATCGACGCCAATGGCATTGTGCACGTCTCGGCGAAGGACAAGGGCACCGGCAAGGAACAGTCCATGACCATCACCGGCGGTACCGCACTGTCCAAGGAAGACATCGACCGCATGGTCCACGACGCCGAAGAGCACGCAGCCGAGGACAAGGCGCGCCGCGAGGCCACCGACACCCGCAACACGGCCGAACAGCTCGCGTACTCCGTGGACAAGCTGATCGCGGACAACGCCGACAAGCTGCCGGAAGAGGTCAAGACCGAGGTCAAGGCCGACGTCGACGCGCTCAAGAAGGCCCTCGAAGGCACCGATGACGCCGCCGTGAAGACCGCGTTTGAGAAGCTGCAGGCTTCTCAGAGCAAGCTGGGCGAAGCCATCTACGCCCACGCCGGATCCCCCGACGGCGCCACCGGCGCGGAGGGCGCCCCCGCGGGCGAGCAGGCAGCCGGTTCCGATGAGGACATCGTCGACGCCGAAATCGTTGACGAAGACGAGAAGAAGTAATCATGCCGCACCACGGTAACGAAGAAGAGCACGGTTCTTCCGAGAGCCGCCGCGACGATGAGCAGCGGGAGAACGAGCCGCAGAAACCGGTGATCCACGACAACCGCAAGGTTGATCCGAAGACCGGCCAGGCCCGCCACCCCGGCCAGGAGCACGCCGAGTCCGGGGACGCCCTGTCCCAGGCGGAGGACATCCTCAACAGCGTTGAGGTGCCCGCCGCGGAATCGGTGGCCCAGGGTGCCGCTGGCGCGGCCGAGGCGGAGGAGCTCAGGAATGACCTTCGCCGCCTGCAGGCCGAGTACGTCAACTACCGCAAGCGGGTCGAGCGCGACCGGGCCGTGGCGGGCGAGATGGCCGTCATCGGCGTCCTGAACGCGCTGCTGCCGGTGCTCGACGACGTCGACGCGGCACGCCAGCACGGCGATCTGGCGGACGGTCCGTTCGCCGCGATCGCCGCGAAGCTGGAGACGGCGCTGAAGACGTACGGCCTGGTCCGCATTGATGAGACCGGCGTGGAGTTCGATCCGACCATCCACGAGGCCCTCATCCAGCAGCCCGGCACGGATATCGAAATCGACACCGTCAGCCAGGTCCTGCGCTCGGGATACAAGTCCGGCGACCGCGTGCTCCGCGCAGCACAAGTGATCGTGGCCGTTCCGGCGTAGTCACCTCCACGCCTTCGCGGATGAGGGGGCCCCGCCCCTACGCGTGGAGGCAAAGTCCTGACGGACTTTGCCTCCACGCTCCGGCAGGCCCGATGCCACTCCCGGGCCCCCTCATCCGCTTCGGCGTTCAGCGGTAGTCTCGCCTAAACGCTTTTTATTTGAAAGGAAACGCCATTGGCTAGCCAGGATTGGGTGGACAAGGACTTTTACAAGATCCTTGGTGTCGCCAAGGACGCTTCCGACGCCGATATTAAGAAGGCCTACCGGAAGCTGGCCCGGCAGCATCACCCGGATACCAATGCCGGCAACACAGCGTCGGAGAAAAAGTTCAAGGACATCTCCGAGGCTTATTCTGTTCTGTCGGACGCCGATGAGCGCCAGCAGTACGACGCCATCCGCGCCATGGGTGGAGGCGCACGCTTTGCGCCCGGCGGGGGCGGCGGTACTGCCGGCGGCGCGGGCTTCGAAGACCTCTTCGGCGGGCTCTTCACCGGCGGCGGCGGGCGCCATTCCGGCGGCTACAGCACCTCGGGCGGCATTCCGCCCGAGTTCGCCGACCTCTTCGGCGGCGGCGGCGGATTCGGCGGCGGGGGCCAGTCGTTCCAGCGGGCTCCGCAGAAGGGGGCGGACCGCACCGCGTCCACCTCGATCTCATTTGCCGGGTCAATCCGTGGCACCACGATCGGCCTGCGGGAACCCGACGGCGAAGTCATCGACGTCCGGGTCCCGGCCGGTATCAAGGACGGACAAAAGGTCCGCGTCCGCGGCAAGGGCCAGTACGGGCCCGCCGGCAACGGCGACCTCATGGTAACCGTCACGGTGAAGCCCCACGATTTCTACGTCCGCGACGGCGACAACCTGCGCATCCACGTCCCCGTCTCCTTCCCGGAAGCGGCTTTGGGCGCGGATATCGAGGTTCCCACGGTCGACGGGGACAAGGTCAAGGTCAGGGTCCCCGCAGGGACGCCGTCGGGCCGGACGCTGCGCGTCAAGGGCCGCGGCGTCAAGCACGCCAAAGCCACCGGCGATCTGCTGGTGACAATCGACGTCGCTGTTCCACGGAGGCTGAGCAAGGAAGCGGAGGACGCCGTGAAGGCCTTCGCCGCGGCCACCGCCGATGAGGACGTCCGCACGGGCCTGGCAGCCAAGGCCCGGCTCTAGGAACGGGAGCCAGCCATGGGCATCGACTTCGATCAGCCGATCTTCGTCATCTCCGTTGCGGCGGAACTCGCGGACATGCACCCGCAGACCCTGCGCCAGTACGACCGCATGGGCATCGTCTCGCCCAGCCGGGCCCCGGGGAAATCGCGGCGTTACTCGCAGCGGGACGTGAACATGCTCCGCGAGGTCCAGCGGCTCTCCCAGGAGGGGGTCTCGCTGGAGGGCATCAAGCGGATCCTCCAGCTCGAGAACCAAGTGGCTGCCCTGCAACGGCGCGTCAGCGAACTGAGCGAAGAACTCCAACGACGCCCCCGCCCCTTGGACTCGCGGATTTTCGCCGCGGGGACTGCCGGCGACGTCGTCAGCCTGGCCCGCGGAAAGCGTCCTCAGGCGCGGTCGCAGGCGCTCATGGTGTGGCGGCCGCGAGGGATCGAATAGAGCAGCAGCTGCGCCAAGCCAGGTAGCCGCGGCACCGAACTGAGTACTGCGAAACGGAACCGGGTGACGTGCGTTCCGATAGTCGGGTACTGCATGCGCGTGACTTCGGGCCTTGGGCTCTCGTTGAATTGGGGTGTCAGAAAGTCTGGCATGAGACGCTCACAGCTCTTTCGGGTAGCCCGGGCGCAGCCAGCGCAGCAGCGTAGACGCCGGGGGGCATCGCATGCACGAGTCAGCCGAGTTTGATCCGTCCACGTCTGCGGGCACACCGTGAGCCCCGGACTCCAGGCGGCCGTCCTGTTTGCCGGCTCGCTGCCAGGGCACATCCTCCTGTCCCTAGGGCAGACTCTCGTGGTGGTATGCCTGTGCTTCGACTTCGTCCGCGCGGTGTCCGTGCCGCGGTCCCACCGCCGCTATGTGGCCAACACAGCGTTCCGCACTCTGGCCCTTCCGTCCATCCTCGTCATGGCGTTCAGCGTGCTCCTCGATGCCGCCTCCGGCTCCTGGACAAACGTCGGCGCAGGCGTCTTCGTCATGGTCGCCGTGATCTTCCGGTGGCACCATGACACCGACGAAGACAACTGGTGGAAGGGCAAAGGAAAGGCCCTGGGCCGGTGGCTCCGGAACCGGGCGGCGTCCGGATCCCTGGTTGCTCCGGCGGCGGCGTGAAAAAGTCCTTGCCGTCCGGACGTTCCAGGGTGTCCAATCCTTAACACAAGGCCCTGCAGGGTACGAGTGGATGCGACGCCAGGAGGTTCTCATGCCGTCGAAGGGCGCCAAAACTCCGTCGAGGGGTCCCGTCCGGGGCACGTCTGATCTCCGGCGGGCAGACGCCAACGGTGCCCCGCCGCCGGAGCAGCCGGACAAGATCCGCAATGTGGCACTCGTGGGGCATTCCGGTGCCGGAAAGACCATGCTCACCGAGGCCCTGCTTGCCGCCACCGGGGCGATCGCGCGCAAAGGCTCGATCGCCGACGGAACTACCGTGAGCGACTCGGATCCCTCCGCCATCGCGCAGCAGCGCTCCGTGGCGCTGGCGGTGGTGCCGGTGTGGGCCGGGGACGTCAAGATCAATCTGCTGGACACCCCGGGCTATACGGATTTCATCGGCGAGCTGCGCGCAGGACTGCGGGCGGCGGATGCGGCGCTGTTCGTCGTCTCCGCCACCGACGACGTCGACGCCGCGACCACCGCGCTCTGGAGCGAATGCCAACGGCTCGCATTGCCGCGGGCCGTGGTAATCAGCCGCCTGGACCATCCGCGCGCGGATTTCGACGCCGCCGTCGCCCGCTGCCGGCTGGCCTTCGGTGAATCCGTCCTTCCGCTTTACCTTCCGGTTCGCGCCGACGGTGCCCTCACCGGCCTGCTCGGGCTGCTGACCGGGACGGTGTCCGAATACGCTCCTGACGAACCGGCGCCTGCCGCCCGCGCAGCGACGGACGCCGAACTCACCGGGTCCGAGTCCGCCCGGGGCGCCCTGATCGAAGGCATCATTGCCGAGAGCGAGGACGAGACCCTCATGGACCATTACCTCGGAGGGGGCGACATCGCCCCCGAGGTCCTCATCGCGGACCTGGAGACAGCCGTGGCCCGAGGGTCCTTTCATCCGGTGCTGCCGGTGTCCTCGGACTCCGGACTCGGCCTGGCCGAACTGCTCGATGTGCTGGTGCGCGGATTTCCGGCGCCGGCGGAGCATGCCGTTCCGGCGGCGACCGACCTGGACGGCGTGGCCGCCGGTCCGCTGGACTGCGACCCTCAAGGACCGCTGCTCGGCGAAGTGGTCCGCACGACGATCGACCCGTTCCTTGGGCGGGTCTGCCTGGTGCGCGTCTTCTCCGGAACGGTCCGGGAGGACGCCGCGATCCATGTGGGTGGCCGCGGCATGGCCGATCGCGGCCACGAGGATCACGACAGCGACGAGCGGATCACTCACCTCTATTCGCCGCTGGGATCGGGCCTGCGGCCGGTACCGTTCTGTGTGGCCGGGGACATCTGTGCGCTGACAAAACTGGGCACCGCCGAGACCGGCGATACAATTTCGGCCAAGGAACTGCCGCTGCTCATCGCCCCCTGGGACATGCCGGACCCGCTCATGCCCGTTGCTGTTGAAGCGGCCACACACGGCGATGAGGACAACCTGGCCCGAAACCTGGGGAAGGTCACCGCCGGAGACCCTACGCTGCGGGTCGAGCGGAACTCCGAAACCCACCAGCTGATCCTGTGGTGCATGGGCGAGGCGCACTCCGACGTCGTCCTGGGCAGGCTGCGGGACCAAGGCGTGAACCTGCAGACCGTTCCGGTGATCACCCCGCTGCGGGAGACGTTCGCCGCGCCGGCGGCTGGCCACGGGCGGTACGTCAAACAGTCCGGCGGCCACGGCCAGTACGCCGTCTGCGACATCGAGGTGGAGCCCCTCGACCGCGGCTCCGGGTTCGAGTTCGTCGACAAGACGGTGGGCGGGGTGATTCCCGGGCCGTTTATCACCTCGGTCGAGAAAGGCATCCGGGCTCAGATGCAGAAGGGCGTTTCCGCCGGGTTCCCGGTGGTGGACATCCGGGTGACGCTGCTCGGCGGAAAGACCCACAGCGTCGACTCCTCCGACGCGGCGTTCCAGGCCGCCGGCGCACTCGCCCTTCGCGAAGCCGCGGCGGCAACCCGCATCCAGTTCCTGGAACCGGTCTCGGCCGTGACCATCAGCGTTTCTGAGGAACACGTGGGCGCCGTGATGAGCGATTTGTCCTCCCGCCGGGCCCGGCTGACCGGGACCACGTCCGCCGGGGATGACAGCACCGAGATCAACGCCGAGGTCCCGGACCAGGAACTGTTGCGGTACGCAGTGGAGCTGAGGGCCTTGACCGCCGGCAGCGGCCGGTTCCGGCGCAGGTACCTGCGGCACGAACCCGTCCCGCCCACCGCGGCACCCTCGGCCCCTCCTAAGAACAGCGTCAGCCGTTGACGACCTGCGGGACGCCGAGGGCTTTGAGACCCTCAACGCCGAATTCGAGACCGTAGCCGGATTGCTTGGCTCCGCCGAAGGGGATACGGGGGTCCACAGCGCCGTGCTTGTTGATCCAGACGGTCCCGGCCTCGAGCCGGGCTGCGACCTTACGGGCTTCGGCGGCGTCGGCGGACCAGACGGAGGCGCCGAGTCCGACGTCGAGGGCGTTGGCCATGGTGACGGCCTCGTCGACGGTGCCGTAGCGGATGATCGGCAGGGCGGGGCCGAACTGTTCCTCGGTGACGAGGGGGTTGTTGTTGTCAACGTCGGCCACAAGGGTAGTGGGATAGAAGTGGCCCGGCTGGTCCGGATCCGGGTTGCCGCCCAGGAGCACGCGGGCCCCGGATTCCCTCGCGGCATTCACGAGCGTCGCGACGATGTCGTACTGCTGACGGTTTTGCAGCGGGCCCAGGACGCTGGCCTCGTCCAGTCCGTTGCCCATGGGCATGGCGGCGGCGACCGCGGTGAGTTCCTCGCAGACGGCATCGTAGATGGCATCGTGGACGTAGAGGCGCTTGAGGGCCGCGCAGGTCTGGCCGGTATTGATGAACGCGCCCCAGAACAGGCCCTCGGCAATGGCTTTCGGATCGGCGTCCGGCAGGACGATGCCGGCGTCGTTGCCGCCCAGTTCCAGGGTGAGACGTTTGACGGTGTCCGCAGAGGACTTAATGATCGCCTTGCCGGTGGCGGTGGAGCCGGTGAACATGATCTTGCCGATCGCGGGGTGTCCGGCCAGGGCCTCGCCGACGTCCCGCCCGCCCGAGACGACCGTGAGGAGGCCCTCCGGGAGCTCCTGGTTCAGGACATGGACGAGGGCCAGGACGGACAGCGGGGTGAACTCGGAGGGTTTGACCACCACGGCATTGCCCATGCGCAGGGCGGGAGCGAGCTGCCAGACGGTGATCATCATCGGCCAGTTCCAGGGACCGATCGCGCCGACGACGCCGATGGGCCGGTAGTGCAGTTCGGCGCGGGTTTCGCCGTCGTCCACCACGGTTTCCGGGTCCAGGGGCGTGACGGCGGCCGCCCGAAGCCAGGCGGCGCAGGCGCCGACCTCGAAGCGGGCGTTGGGGCCGTTGAGCGGCTTGCCTTGTTCGCGGGAGAGCAGGCGTGCCAGTTCCTCGGCGGAGCGCTCGACGGCGTCAGCGGCCCTCAGGAGTGCGGCGCTACGCGCGTCGTGGCCCAGTGCGGCCCAGGCAGGCTGCGCGGCCGCGGCTGCGGCGATGGCCCGCTCGAGGTCCTGGACGGTGTGGACGGGCGCGACCCCGACCGGTTGGCCGGTGGCGGGGTCCGGGATGGTCCGGCCCTCGCCGGCGGTCGGGGCAATCGCGGCGAGAAGGGCGTCGTAGGTTTCCATGGGTGTACTCCACATCGAGTAGTTGAGGCGACGGGTTATTGAAGAGCTGCATTGTTCAAGCACTGCATTGTTAGAGGCACTGCACGCGGCGCAAGATGGTTCCAAAGCCGTACTGTCATCTCGAGTGTCCACCGGTGCTGGACCCGCGGTCTTGTCTTTGCGCGAACTGCCGTTGACCCGCTGCGAAGGATCGCGGCGGCCACGAGTGCCGTTGCGCTGGGGAACAACAACCGATCGCTGATCGACAAAGGAGTGACCGGCGTCACCTGCCATGCTGGATTTCACGGTGCAAGGCACCTCCATATTCCAGCCCGCTATTCCCCAGACTCATGACCGTTAAGAAGGATCCGATGAGCATTTCAAATTCCGAGTCCCGGACCGCAAAAGACAGTCCCCGCACGGAGCACTCCACCGCGCTGCGGGCCGGCAGCGTCGGCGTCATGGGCATTCTGTTCTTTGTCTTGTCCGCCCAGGCGCCGTTGACCGGAATCGTCGGGGCGTCACCGCTGGCCGTGGCCCTGGGTAACGGCGCCGGCGCGCCCGGCGCGTATCTGGTGGTGGGCATCGTGATAGTGCTCTTCGCCGTCGGGTTCGTCGCGATGAGCCGCAAGATCCAGGCCAACGGCGCCTTCTACGCCTATGTCACGGCAGCCTTTGGGCGAAAGATCGGAGCAGGAGCGGCGTGGCTCGCACTCCTCGCGTACAGCACGGTCCAGGCCGCGATGTACGGGCTGTACGGCGCGGCGTTCTCGGGCGTCCTCGGAACCGCCGGGATCGCGGTTCCCTGGTGGCTGCTGGCCGTGGTCACCATGGCGGGCGTGCAGGTGCTGGGATCTCTCAACATCGAACTCGGGGCGCGCGTTCTGGCAGTCCTCGTAGGCCTGGAGGTGGCCATCCTGCTCATGTTCGGCTTCACCGTGCTGGTGCGCGGCGGCGGACCGGAAGGGATCAGCCTGGCGGCATCGTTCTCTCCTGCGGCGATAGGCGCAGGCGCCCCCGGAGTGGCCATTATGTTCGCTGTCGCTTCGATGTTCGGCTTCGAATCCACGGCCATCTACTCGGCCGAAGCCAAGGACGCCCACCGCACGGTGGCCCGTGCCACGTATCTTTCGGTGGGGGTCATCTCAGTGTTCTTCTCCTTCATTTCGTGGATGCTGGTCAGCTACTACGGCCCCTCGCACGTCATTGACGCAGCGGGCGCGGCTCTCGAATCGGGCGACTCCACCTCCTTCGTGCTGACACCCATGGTGGAGCTGTTCGGGCCGTGGGCCGGAACCGTCACCGGCATGCTGCTTGTGACCTCCCTGCTGGCCGGCATCATCGCCTTCCACAACGGCATCAACCGCTACCTCCATTCGCTGGCCCTGCGCGGGTCCATGCCCCGCGGTGTGGCCCGGACCAACCGGCACAAGGCCCCCGCCATCGCCGCCCGGATCCAGACCGTGGTCGCTTTCCTGCTCGTGGCGCCGTTCGCCGTGCTGTCCCTGGACCCCGTCCTGACCCTCTTTTCCTGGTTCAGCGGGCTGGCCGTCGGGGCGCTCCTGGTGCTCTACATGCTCTGCTCCCTGGCCGTCGTCGCCTACTTCCGGCGGGAAAAGGTGCCCGGCCAGCTGTGGCAGACCGTCGTGGCACCGGTGCTCGCCACCCTGCTGCTCGGCTGGGTCCTGTCCCTCGTGGTCAGCAACTTCACGGCGCTGATCGGCGGGAGCGCCGAAACGGCCGTGGGCCTGCTGGCCGCCGTCCCGATCGTGTTTGCGGCCGGCGTGCTGGTGGAAGTCGGCGTGGAGCGCAGGGCCGCAGCGGCTGCGGTCCCGGCCCCGGGACACTGACCTGCCCGAAAGTCTTATTTCGACATGTTAATCCCCGACGCCGCACCCCGGTCCGTAACATTGGAGCCAATACAGGCCTCGGCTTGCCAAGTTCGCTGTAAAGGACTAGTGCACTTTGTCTCTCGAATCATTGCCCGTCCTGGACTTCTCTCGATTGAGTGCGGGACCGGAAGAAGCCTCCCGGTTCCGGGATGACCTGCGCGATGCCATGCATGAGGTCGGGTTCCTCTACCTGGCCGGTCATGGCATCCCGCAGGAGCTCACCGACGCCATGCTCGACGTCTCCCGCCGCTTCTTCGAACTGCCCGACGAGCAAAAGCTCGCGGTTGAGAACGTCCACAGCCCGCAGTTCCGCGGTTACACCCGCATCGGCGGCGAACTCACGGACGGAGCGGTCGATTGGCGTGAACAGATCGACATCGGCGTCGAGAGAGCCGCCGTGGAGCCGGGTGCAGGTGTCGCTGACTACTGGCGCCTCGAGGGGCCCAACCTGTGGCCCAGTGGACTGCCCGAGATGCGGGAGGTCGTCTCGGAGTGGACCGAGCGCCTTAGCGCCATTTCCCTCACCCTGCTTCGGGCGCTGGCGGTCTCCCTCGGGGCGCCCGAGGACACGTTCGATGCCGCGTTCGCCGAGCGGGCGTTCCCCCTGCTCAAGATTGTGCGTTATCCGGGGGAATCCGACCCGGACCCGAAGCAGGGCGTCGGGTCCCACCGCGACGGCGGTGTGCTGACGCTCCTCCTCGTTGAACCCGGAAAGGGCGGACTCCAGGTCGAGTACCAGGGGAATTGGATCGACGCACCTCAGGTGCCCGGGACATTCGTGGTCAACATCGGCGAGATGCTCGAGCTGGCCACAAACGGCTACCTCAAGGCGACCCTGCACCGGGTGATCTCGCCCCTTCGCGGCACCGACAGGATCTCCCTGCCGTTCTTCTACAACCCGGCGCTGGACGCGACCATGCCCCAGCTCGCGGTGAGCCCGGAGTTTCAGGCCAAGGCCCGCGGGCTGTCGGTTGACCCGACTAACAGCCCGATTCTGGAGACCTACGGGGATAACGCCCTGCGCTACCGGCTCCGGGCGCACCCAAACGTCGCCGCAGTTCACCACGCGGATCTGCTCACGAACTGACGCCGGCGTCCCTTTCTGAAGCGGCCGGAGATCCTTGGCGGCTGGCATCTTCAAGGACCTTCATGCTCAGGCTCCGCGACGCCAGTCGCTGGGGGACACGTCGAACGCATCCCGGAAGGAGCGGCTGAAATGGGCCGCATCCAGGAAGCCCCACCGCCCGGCCACGGCTCCTACCGGCATGCCGGCCAGGAGCGGATCCCGCAGTTCGCGGCGCGCCCCTTCCAGTCGCTGGGTCCGGATCCAGCTGGCCACGGTGGTACCGGATTCGTGGAAGACATTGTGCAGGTGCCGCGTGGAAATGAAATGCGCCGCCGCGATGGAGGCCGGTGAGAGCAGCGGATCGGCCAGGTGGGCGTCGATGTACTCGCGGACGGAGGCCGCCAGGAGGGCCTGGGGCCTCATCCGGTCCGGGGACATGTCCAGCTCCGAATGCAGCATCGTTGAGACGAGATCGAGGGCGTTCGTGGCGAGGCGGGAGCCGCTGGGGCCGCTAAGGGCGTCCAGATTCTCCGCGAGGTGGGCGATGAACGGCCCGACGATCCCCGCGAGGCCGCCGTCGGAGGCCATCCGCACGGCCGAAAGCTGCGCGATGCAGTCCGCCGGCAGGGACAGCGCATCCCAGGGGAACATCACCACCATGAGCCGGGCGTCGCCCTCGAAAGCCAGCGTATAGGGGCGGCTGGTGTCGTAGATGGAGAGATCCCCGGGACGCAGCAGGGCCTCGCGGTTGTCCTGAATGAGGAGCCCGGTGCCCTGCAGCTGGAGATTGAGCTTGAAATAGCGCTGGCTGGACTGCGCAATCAGCGCCGGCGTGCGGTGGACCTCATGGCTCGTGGAGGAGACCTCGACGAGCGCCACACGGTCCAGCCTGCGGGCCCGCATGCGGCCGCGGAAGTTGTCCGCATCGGCACTCGAGGCGGCCAGCGGAACGAAGGACTCCGCGACGAGATGCCTCCAGTGCTCGAAGGATTCGGCTGTGCTGGTGCGGACGTCCTGTCCGGCGGGTTTGAGCGTCGGGCGAGCTGCAACTGCGGTCATAAGAGATCCTGACGGCGTCGTATTTCCGGGACTGTGTCATGGGACACAGTCCTTTCAGGGTAGCGCCGCCGGCAGCCGCTGTCATCTTTTTTCGACGGTCGGCGAAAAAAGATTGGCTCCGGGGTCTAGCAGCCCAGCAGGGTCAGGAACCCCTCCAGCTGCTCGTTCAGCCCGAGCTCCACCTGGCCCGCCGGGGCCAGTGCTGCCGAGATCTGTGCGCCGAGGAGGAGGTTGAGCAGCTGCCCCGCCAGGGCGGCGTCGTCGACGGCGGTGGTGACGGTGCCGGATTCCCGCGCCTCGGCAAGATGCTGCCGCATTGCCGCGAGCCATTGCTCCATCGAATCCCGGTGGATCCGGGCCTTGTCGGGGTCATTGATGGCCTTCTGCCAGAACGGAATGACAATCCGCGCCTCGTTGATCCGCTCCTCATCCAGCGGCAGCACCTCGACGCAAAACGCCCGCAGGGCCGCGAGTCCGGCCTGCCCGGCCGTGACCTCCGCGATGCGCTCGTTGGTGCGGTTGAAGACGTGCCCGAATGCGAAGGTCAGCAGGTCATCCTTGGTGGGAAAGTACGGTTTGAGGGCGCCGTTCGCAAAGCCGGCCTCCAGCGCAATTTCCCGCATGGTGGCACTTTCGATCCCGAGGCGGGCGATGATCCGCCACGTGGCGTCGACGAGTTCAAGCCGCCGCTGGTCGTGGTCGACAATCTTTGGCACCGGACAGCTCTCCAATTATTTTGCGTCGGACTCTTGTGGCACAGCTTACATTTTCGTATTCTCTACAAGTATAGAAAATAAAGTTCTGACCCGCCAGGGTCCCCGAACGAAGGCCCCCATGATGTCCGTGCAAACTGATACCCGCACCTCGCATAGCCCTTACCGCCTGGCCGCGGACGCCGAAATCACCGCAGTCAAAAGCATCCTGGGCGCTGCGGGCCTGCTCGGCGAGACCAAGCGCATCGCGTACCTTGGCTTGGTGGACCCCGCCCGGAACGCTGCGGCGGGAACCGAGGACCGCCGGTTCCGGGTCTTCGTGCACGACGTCTCTGGGGGGCGTCCATCCGACGTGACCGTCTCGGTGTCCAGCGGCGCGGTGATTTCCGTCGTCGAGCTGGATACCGCAGTGACCGGCGAGCTTCCTGTCCTGGAAGAGGAGTTCGAGGTCGTCGAGGAGCTCCTGGCCACGGACGAGCGGTGGCTTAAGGCGCTGGCCGACCGCGGCCTGGACGTCAGCAAGGTCCGCGTTGCCCCGCTGTCAGCCGGGGTGTTCGAGTACCCGGAGGAGAATGGCCGCCGGATCCTGCGCGGACTGGCCTTCGTGCAGGATTTCCCCGAGGACAGCGCGTGGGCGCATCCCGTGGACGGCCTCGTGGCGTACGTCGATGTCGTCGCCAAGACAGTGACGCAGGTTCTGGACACTGGCGCCGTTCCGGTTCCCGCAGAGCACGGCAACTACACCGATCCGGCGCTCACCGGTCCGCTGCGGACCACGCAGAAACCCATCGCCATTACCCAGCCGGACGGGCCCAGCTTCACGGTCACCGGCGGCAACCACGTCGAATGGGAAAAATGGAGCGTCGACGTCGGCTTCGACGTCCGCGAAGGGGTGGTGCTGCACAACCTCGCCTTCCAGGACGGCGGCCGCCTGCGCCCCATCATCAACCGGGCGTCCATCGCCGAGATGGTGGTTCCGTACGGGGACCCGTCGCCGATCCGGTCCTGGCAGAACTACTTCGACACCGGCGAATACCTCGTGGGCCAGTACGCCAACTCGCTGGAACTTGGCTGCGACTGCCTCGGCGAGATCACCTACCTCAGCCCGGTCA
Source organism: Arthrobacter sp. YAF34 (assembly GCF_052113245.1). Lineage (NCBI taxonomy): Bacteria > Bacillati > Actinomycetota > Actinomycetes > Micrococcales > Micrococcaceae > Arthrobacter > Arthrobacter sp. YAF34. The sequence continues at coordinate 93,385 of NZ_JBFRCV010000010.1, read as the reverse complement.
TCAGCGACGCTTTCGGCAACCCCCGGGAGATCCGCAACGGCATCTGCATGCACGAGGAAGACTGGGGAATCCTGGCCAAGCACAGCGACCTCTGGTCGGGCATCAACTACACCCGCCGCAACCGCCGCCTGGTGATCTCCTTCTTCACCACCATCGGCAACTACGACTACGGCTTTTACTGGTACCTCTACCTCGACGGAACCATCGAGTTCGAGGCCAAGGCCACCGGCGTCGTCTTCACCTCCGCCTACCCGGAGGGCGGCTCGGCCAACATCTCCCAGCTCGCCCCCGGACTGGGCGCGCCGTTCCACCAGCACCTCTTCAGCGCGCGGCTGGACATGGCGATCGACGGCTTCACGAACCGGGTGGAGGAGGAGGACGTGGTGCGGCAGGCCATGGGCGACGGCAATGAACGGGGCAACGCGTTCTCCCGGACGCGGACCGTCCTGGCGCGCGAGTCCGACGCAGCCCGGGAAGCCGACGCGCGCAGCGGCCGGACCTGGATCATTTCCAACCCGGAATCGCGCAACCGCCTGGGGGAACCGGTGGGTTACAAGCTGCACGCCCAGGGCCAGCCCACCCTGCTGGCCGACCCGGAGTCGTCCATCGCCCGCCGCGCCGCTTTTGCCACGAAGGACCTGTGGGTCACCCGGTTCGCGGAGGATGAGCGGTACCCGACGGGGGACTTCGTCAACCAGCATGCCGGGGGAGCGGGCCTGCCGGCCTACATCGCCCAGGATCGCGATATCGACGGCCAGGACATCGTGGTGTGGCACACTTTCGGGCTGACGCACTTCCCCCGGATCGAGGATTGGCCCATCATGCCGGTGGACACGGTCGGCTTCAAGCTCCGGCCCGAGGGATTCTTCGACCGCAGCCCTGTGCTGGATGTACCGGCCGCTTCGCAGCCTGTCGCCGGCGGACACTGCCACAGCTAGACTGACGCCGTGAGTGTCGCCGCCAGTTTGGGCCGCCGGACCGTCACCGCCGGCATCGGTTTCCATTCGTGGACCTGCGCCGCCGCCACCGCGGCGTCGTGCGTCGCGCATCTGTGGCTGGTAGCCGAAAACCAGCACGGGACGTTTCTGAACGTGCTCATGCTCGCCATGGTGGCGGTGTGCCTGCCGTGCGTCGTGCACATCTGGCGCCACCGGCGCGACGGCGATCTGCGCCTGGCCAGCGCCGTCCGCCGGGTCATGGCCGCGGCACTGGCAATGACCGGGGTGCACGCGGTCCTGCTCCTGGGCGGCGCCGGGGGTTTAGGTCACCATCACGGCGTAGTTGCCGGCCCAGCGCCGTCGGGCTCCGGAGCGCTGCTGGGAGTCATCGCGCTGGAAATCACGACGGCGCTGCTCGCCGCAACGCTCCTGGCCCGGCTCAGGGCGCAGCCCGCCGCAGCATAGGCTGAGCCGGCCGGGGCCCGGATGAACCGCGTCAGTCGTTGAAGAGCCCGGCCAAGTCCTCGGCGGTGAGCGCGCCGCCGGTGAGCGCGTCGCCTTCCATGACGTCGGCGAAAAGCTGGGATTTCTTCGCCTTGAGCGCCATGACCTTCTCCTCGATCGTGTCCTTGGCGACGAGCCGGTAGACCATGACGTTCCGGGCCTGGCCGATCCGGTGGGTGCGGTCCACGGCCTGGGCCTCCGACGCCGGATTCCACCACGGGTCCAGCAGGAACACGTAGTCGGCCTCGGTCAAGTTCAGCCCGAAGCCGCCGGCCTTGAGGCTGATGAGGAACACCGGCGCGGCGCCGTTCTTGAACTCGTTGACGACGTCGGTGCGGTTGCGCGTGCTGCCGTCGAGGTAGCAGAACTCGATGTTCTCCTCGACCAGCCGCTCCCGTACCTTGCCCAGGAAGCCGGTGAACTGGCTGAAGATCAGGGCCCGGTGGCCCTCGGCCACGAGGTCCGCGAGCTGCTCGAACAGGACATCGAGCTTGCTGGAGCGGACCCCGGAGAGCGAAGGATCGATCAACGAGGGATCCAGGCTGAGCTGCCGGAGCAGCGTCAGCGACTGGAAAATCGTGAAGCGGTTCTTGTTGACATCCTCAATGAGGCCCAGGATCTTTTGGCGCTCCCGCTGCAGGTGCGTCTGGTAGACCTTCTGATGCCGCGGATTCAGCACGACTTCCAGGATCTGCTCCTGTTTGGGCGGCAGATCCCGGATGACCTGCTCCTTGGTCCGCCGCATCATGAGCGGCCGCACCCGGCGCCGGAGCTTGTCCAGCTGCGCTTTGTCGCCGTTCTTCTCCACCGGTTTCTGGTAGTACTCGGCGAACCGTTTGGGGCTGGAAAAGAGCCCTGGGGCCACAATGGAGGTCAGCGCCCAGAACTCCATCAAATTGTTCTCCAACGGGGTACCCGTGATGGCGAGCTTGAACGCGGCCGGCAGTTTGCGGGCGCACTGGTAGGCCTTGGACTGGTGGTTCTTGACGAACTGGGCCTCGTCCAGGACCAGGCCGGCCCAGGTCCGGGCGGCGTAAGCCTCGTAGTCGATCCGGAACAAGGCGTACGAGGTGATGATGATGTCCGCGCCGGCCATCGCCGCGGCCGGATCCGAGCCGCTCTTGGCGAAGGTTTCTCCGATGGCGCGCACGCTCAGCCCCGGCGCGAACCGGGCCGCCTCTGCCTCCCAGTTGCCCACCACGGACGTGGGGGCGACCACGAGGAACGGAGCAGCCCCGGAACCGGCCGGGGCTTCAGCGCCCGCGGCGGCATCCTTGGCGGCGCACATCAGGGCCAGGGCCTGCACGGTCTTGCCCAGGCCCATGTCGTCGGCCAGTACGCCGCCGAGTCCGTGACGGTACAGGAAGCTCAGCCAGTTGAAGCCCTCCAGCTGATACGGGCGCAGCTCGGCGTTCAGGGACCCGGGCAGGGGCAGGCCCTTGATGCCGCCCTCCAACAGGCCCCCAACGGACTCGCGCCACGCGGCCGCCTGCTCGTCGACGATGCCGAGGTGCGCGAGCTCGTCCCACAGCCCGGCCTGGAAGCGGCTGATCTGCAGCGGGGCGTCTTTGTCGCCCGGGTTGTCCTGCAGCGAGCGGGCCTCGTCGATCAGCGCCCGCAACTGGTGCAGCTCCGGCAGGTCCAGCGAGAAGTAAGCCCCGCTCGGCAGCAGCATGCGGGTCTGGCCGGCAGCGAGGGCGGAAAACAAGGCAGCAAAGGAAACCGGCTGGCCCTCCAGGGTGATGACGATGCCCAGATCGAACCAGTCGCGGCTGTCCGTCGCCTTCGTGGAGATCGCCACCACGGGCGCTTCTTCGGCTTCACGGTAATCCGCGATTTCGCCGGACGTGTCCACCGAAACGTCGGGAAGTTCGCGGAGCCGGGGAAGCACGTCCTCGGTGAAAGCCAGCGTGTCCAGCCCGGACAGTTCTGCCGTGGCCGCAAGCCGCGGCGTGCCCCAGCCGCCGGTCGAGGATTCGCCCAGGGCCGCCACCACGTCCCACGGCTGCCCGATGCCTTCAAGGATGCGGGCCTCGGCGGGGTCGTCACGGTAGCCGTGATCACCCGGGTGCCGCCACAACGGCTGCGCCGTGACGAGGTTCCCGGACTTGTAGTGCCATTCCCAATGCAGCCGGACCCGGTGGTCAGCGCCGTAGTTGGCCAACAGGGACAAGGTGGGGACGGCCAGCGAGGGCAGTTCCACGGACTCGTCCGACGCCGTCACCCGGGCGGTCTGTTTGAGTTTCGGGTAGAAGCCGGTCAGGAAGCGGCTTTCATCCCGGGCCGGGATGTGCAGGGTGGTTCCGCCCGTGACGAAGGTCAGCAGCTCCTCGCTGAGCCCGCTTTCCAGCGGGGCGAGGCTGATGACGGGGTCGGCCGGGGCGGTGCCGGGCAGGGCGCCGCGGTCGGAGAGCAGGAAAATCCCGTGCGCCGGGCGCCCGATGGTCCCGACCGACGCCGGGTCCACCACCTCGCCTTCTACCGTGATGGTGGGCGCGAGCTCCAGGCCGCCGTCGTCCCCGCCGGCGCCGAACCGCGCCAGGTTCAGCCCGACGGCGGCCGGCTCCTGAACGAGCCGAACCGGTTCGGCGCCGCGGCTGTGCACCAGCGCCAGGCCGATCTTCTGGGCCTGGGACAGCAGGCCCCACAGGTTCTTGCCGGCGTAGGTGTTGAGCCCCAGCCACAGCCCGGTGCCGGCATGCTGGCGGTTCGCCAGGGCGGTGTGCGAGGCGAGGAATTCCTGCATCCACTCCACATGCGCCTCGTTGCACTCGCGCCGGTAGTTCAAGTAGCTCAGGGTGCTCCAGGAGACGTCGCCGCGGATCCACTTGCCCTTGGCCCCCATGATCACGGGCCGGGCCTTGAGCTGGCGGACGCTGCGCAGCGGGTCGCGGCGTCCCGTGTAGGAAAAGTGCGGGGCGGGTTCCTCGACGTCGAACTGGAGCGCCAGCGGGGTGCCGTTGGCGGACGGGGTGATGCCGGGGCTGGCGATCAGCGGACTGAGCGCCTGCTCCCAGTCGGCCAGCTCTGGCGGCGCGGGCTGGCGGGAGAGCCGGGTGGACTCGGCCGGGGCCAGCAGCTGGATCCGGATGGCCGGGTTGTCCTCTGCAGAGAAGAGCAGGGCCGCCACATGCTTGCAGTCCTTGCGGACCGGGCAGCTGCAGACGCCCACCGTGCAGCTCCAGCCGCCCGTCTTCCGGACAAGCTTCGCCGTCGTGGAGTAGGGCACCTCGGCACCGCCCCGCACCTTGCCCAGCAGAAGCCCTGTGGCGGCGTCGAAGGACATCCCGGAAACGCGGCTCCCCATGGCGTAAGCAAGCCCGGCCGCCAGGGAGCGGTCGTTGATGGCGGGGGTCTGAATTGCCAGTGCCGCACTCTCGTCCGGATGGGATGGCATGTGCGCGCTACTTTCGGCAGGAGGTCATCTGATCCATCTTAGCGAGCCTTCGCGGGCCGCCGGAACGTCGCGCCTGCCCGCGAACGTCCCCCAAACTTCGCTTGACGTTCAACTGGGGCTCCGCCGCCGGCCGGGAAGACGGGCCTACCGTGGAGAGGTCCGGAGAACCAGCAGTCCCAGAAGCGAGGATTCCGCATGACCAACGGTACGTCCAGCACCCAGTCCGCCCACCGCTACCCGACCGTGCTGACCGCGGAGAGCCTCACCGGCGGAAACGCGGAAATTGTCGACGCGAACGTCACGGTAGTCAACGCCATGTTCGGGGAGTTGCTGATGGAGGAGGAGATTTCCCCGACCGCGCTGCGCAGCTACTACGTGGACTTCTACCTGGCCCAGGCGCTGGCCGGCGGTTTCGCCCAGTATGTGTTCACCGCGCCGGAACGCGAGGACATCGATCCGTATGTCCGGGAGGGCCTGGCGGGCATGGGCGCCGCCGCGCACCTGGACCTCTTCAACCGCACCGTGGCGGCCTTCGGCGCCCTGTCCGACACCGACGTCGAGACCTACCTCGACGGCGGCAGCGGCTGGGCGCCCGGAGACGGCCTTGAGGGAGACGGCGCAGAGGACGGGGTTTCCGACGCCGTGCGCCGCATTGAGGAGCTGGACGGGGAGTTCGAATCGGTCCTCGAGACGGAGGACATTGTGGAACTGAATGCCGCATGGCTGCGCGGCGAGCCGGACCTGCTGGTCCTTGCCGACGACGACCTCGATGCCCACATCGCGGGACGGGTGTCCCGGATTTCCGATCTCGCGGAGCGCCAGTCGGCCGCTGCGGCGGAAGCCCTCCTGGATGCGCCGGAGTTCGAGCAGATCATCCGAGAACTCTGCGACATTGCCGGGCACAGCCTGCTGCGGATCACCATGGGTGATCCGAACTACGAGCACAACGGGGAAACCACCCTGGCCTGGCACTTCACCACGGACCAGGGCGAATTCCTCATGCTGGAAGACGACGAGGAGGCCTTCATGCTGGACCCCCGGAGCAGGGAGATCCTTGCCGCCGTCGAGTTCGAAGAGGCCGACTTATAAGCGGCCCTCCCCGCGACCTTAGTACCCGCCTGCCGCGGACTTGATCATCTCCCCGGAGGGCGACACAAGGTACCAGACTCCGCCGACGCCTTGGCCCGTGATGTCTCCCGCGGCCTGGTCCTTGGAGTAGTAGTAGAGGGGCATGCCGTTAATGGTCACCTGCAATTTGCCGTTGGCCGCGGGAATGGTTCCGACTTTGCCGGTGACCCCACTGACAGTGGGGGTCGCCGACGTCGAGGTGACAGGCGGCCACGTGGTCGCGCACCCGGCGGTGCACGAACTGGTCCCGGAGTCCTTCGTATCCTTGGCGAAGGAATAGACGCTCAGTCCCTGGGCGCCCACCACGATCTGACCGGCCGTGGACTGCGCCACCGAGAGGACCGCCGCGGACATGGACGACGCGCTGCTGGACGGTGCGCTGCTGGACGGTGCGCTGCTGGATGGCGCGCCGCTGGACGGCTGCGCGGGCGTGGAGGCGGCCGCCGACGTGGGCGCAGCCGACGTCGACGTCGTTGTTGTGCCGCCGCCGCATCCGGACAACAGCGCGGCAAGGGCGAACGCGGACAAACCGATGCTGAGGTTCTTCTTCATTGCTGCTCCTTGACTCGAGCCGGCCCGACTCACCGGGACGGCGCTACCCGCTAAGACGTACGGGGGGTGCCGGATGGTTCATCTCGGGGCTGTTGTGGCGCACACTGGACTATTGGGCACACCTGTACGTCCTCTCAGGCAGGGCAACAGCGCCCGGGAGGTGGGAAATGCCGCTGGACGAGGACGTCGTCGCCGCGATTTACCGCGACCACGGGACGGCCCTGAAGCGCTTCGTCCTCGGTGCCTGCCGCGATGCGCAGCTCGCCGACGACGTCGTCCAGGAGACGGTGCTGAGGGTCTGGCAGCAGGCGCCGCAGATCACGGGGAGCCTGCGCAGCTACCTGTTCCGGACGGCCCGCAACATCATGATCGACAACTACCGCAAGGCCAAGCGGCGCCCGCAGGAAACCGGCGAACGCGATGTGGCGGACACCCCCGACGGCGCAGGTGCCGCCGGGCGGATCGATGACCTGCTCAACAAGGTCCTCATGGAGGAAGCCCTCCTGCGGCTCAGCGCCGAACACCGCGAAGTCCTGGTGGCCCTTCACTACCGCCGGTACACAGTCCAGGAGGCATCGGTCCAATTGAAGATCCCCGCCGGAACGGTGAAGTCCCGGGCGTTCTACGCCGTGCGGGCGCTCCGGACCATCCTCGACGAAATGGGGGTGCAGCGGTGAACGCGAGCGGGCTGCATCAACTTCTCGGCGCGTATCTGCTCGGCGGCCTGGAACCGGCCGAGGCCGCGGCCTTCGACCAGCACCTGGCCCTATGTGCGGACTGCCGCCTGGAGCTGGACGACGTCGCCAGTATCCCCGCGCTGCTCGACGCGGTCCCGGTGTCCGACGCCGTCGCGCTCACCGCCGCGGCCGCCGGGTGCCTGGCCCTGGGGATCGCGGCCGGTCCGCTGGTGGCTCCGGCCATCAAACCGGACGCGAGCTATTCCGTGGCGGCAAGCAGCGGGCTGCAGGTCACGGTGGGACTCGTCAAGAAAACCTGGGGCACCGAGCTGGCCGTGGACGGCCGGAGCCTGCCCGTCGACGGGACCCTCTCGCTCTGGGTGAAAGACCGCGACGGCGGCGAAGACCGCGCCTGCGCGTGGACCGCCACGCCCACCGGCAGGGTCCGGATCACCGGGGCGACGCCGGTGCAACTGGCCAGGATCGCCAGCGTCGAGATGCGCGACCAACGCCAGCAGACCGTGGCTGTCATCGCCGTGCCGCAGGGCTAGGGCACGTTACGCGTCTCGATTAGCCGACTTACATTTTCGCCAGCCTGGCCCGCATTACCATGAAGATGCCGTAGCAGATCAGTCCGACACCGACGGCAGCCAGCATGTATACGCCCATGGGTTGTTCGCGCAGGGCCTTCAGGCCGCCGTCGAGCCCCGTTGACTCGTCCGGGTCTGCTTTCCAGGTGGCGATGACGATCAGCAGCCCCGTCAGCAGCAGGGCGACGCCCTTGGCGGCGTAGCCAGCGATACCCGTGACGGTCACCGCGGTCCGGGCTTGGCTGTTGGACGGCATGCGCAGGTACTTGATGAAGGACTTCTTGAAGCCGCGGATGGCGTAGACAACCCCGGTGACGGCCACGGCGCCGCCGAGGATGAACAGGAGCAGGATTCCGCCCGGCGCGTGCATGAGTTGCAGGGTGAGGTCGCTCGTGGAGCGGCGGTGGTCAGCCCGGGCGCCGATGGCGACGGACGCCAGCGTGAGGGCGAACCCGGTGTACACGACGGCCTGGAGGGCGGCCTTGAGCTTCTTGCCGACCTTCTTCTTCGTGGGCAGGTGCTCGAAGTCGAAAATGGCGTCACTGGCCTGCCAGATGGCCAGCGCGACGCAGGCGGCGAAGGAACTCCAGAGCAGCAACGGTCCCGCAGGCGCCAAGGCGAGCTGTTCTACGGCACCGCTGACGTCGGCCTGGCCCTTGCCGCCCATGGCGAGCCGGATCGCGACGAGCCCGATCAGGAAATGCAGGAGCCCCGACACGGCGAACCCGGCCCGAGCCACCACTTCGAGCGGCTTCGAATTCGTGACGTCTTCGGCGACGTCCGCGGCGTCTTTAAGTTCTCGTTTGATGATGCTTCCTTAGTGCTACCCAATGGGATTCCTGCCGGAGCTGACGTCCCGGTAACTCAACTTCCGTAATCGTGCCACGCGGCGGCGTTCGGGAACAGATTCCCGGGCCCGGAGGTGCCTAGCGGCGTCGGTAGCTGAGGTCGAAGATCAGCCTGCCGGCGTCGTGCGCCTTGTTCTCGAAGCTGGTGAGAATCCGGCCCTCAAACCGTGGCGCCCAGCCGCCGGTCGTGTCGACGCCTTCGTTGGGCCCGGTGTGCTCGGTGCTGACCGGCGCCCGGCCCTCCTTGACGGGTGCTCCGCCGACGAGGGACTCGACACCGGATTCCCAGACCTGGGTCAGGGGGCTTTCGGCACCGGCGCGCTCGCCGGCGTGCAGGTTCTCGAAGGCCGCGGAGCCGGCCATGACCTCGCGCACGTGGACGGCGTAGTTGGACCAGTCGGTTGCGATCCGGAAGATGCCGCCGGGCTTGATGGCGCGGGCGGCGAGTTCGGCGAAGGCCGGCTGGATGAGGCGGCGCTTGTGATGCCGGGACTTGTGCCACGGGTCCGGGAAGAACACCCAGAGTTCGGTGACGGAGCCGGCCGGGAGCATGGTGGCGAGCACCTCGGGGGCGTTGGCCTCCACCACCCGGACGTTGCTCAGTTTGCGGCTGTTGATCTTGATCAGGGTGTTGGCCAGGCCGGGGGTGTAGACCTCCACGGCCAGGAAGTCCTTGTCCGGGTTTTCCTCGGCAGCGTGGCACACGGCATCGCCCAGACCAGAGCCGATCTCCACGACCAGCGGAGCCGTCCGGCCGAATTCGGCCTCCGCGTCGAAGACGTAGTCGGGGTGGACCGAGGTGTTGGCGACATGGCGGGGGACCTCCACCGCCCAGCGGTCCGAGTGTTCCTCCCACGCCGCCTGGCGGCGGCCCTGCAGGCGGGTGCCGCGGCGCACGAAGCTGACCGGACGGCCCCCGTACGTGCCGAACGAGGCCTGGCTGCCCGGGGTTACGGGGCGCGGCAGCTGGGTCTCATCCGGGGTGCCGGGCTCCGACGTTTCGGGGGATTCTGGGGATTCACTCATCCCTTCCAGAATAGTGGAGACCCGGCGACCGAAGTGATCGGCAGGATTGGTCGGACAGTGACGACGGTGACATGGCAGTCGGCGAAGGGCCTGCCAGAATGGGGTCCGTGACTGTACCGAAAAGCTCCCAGGACCCCACTGTCAGCGGCATCGGGATCGACGGCCGCCCTGGTCTGCTGGTGGACGCCGAGATCGACGACGTTCCCGCGGCGGAACCCACCCGGGTCGGCAGCCGCCGCAGCCTGGCCTACCTGGGCGTGTGCCTGGTCCTGATCGGGCTGAACCTCCGCACGGTGTTTTCGAGTTTCTCCGCGGTCCTGCCCGAGGTGACAGCCGATGCCGGGCTGCCAAGCTGGGCCGTCGTCGTCCTCACCACGGTGCCGGTGACCCTGCTTGGGGTCTTCGCCCCGCTCGCCCCTGTCCTGGCTCGCCGCTTCGGCGCCGAGCTGGTATTGCTCGGTGCCATGGCGGTTCTCACTGGAGGGCTGCTGCTGCGGCCGGTGGAGCTGCCGGGAGCCGGTCACCTGCCGGCCCTGTTCGCCGGAACCGCCGCGTGCGGCGCCGCGATTTCGCTCTGCAACGTGCTGCTGCCGGGCGTCGTCAAGCGCGACTTCCCACACCGTCTGGGCCTCATGGGAGGCCTCTACACCACGGCGATCTGCGCCTCGGCTGCCCTGGGTGCCGGCTTCACCTTCCCCGTTTTCCGGGCAACCGGGCAGTGGACAGCGGCGCTTTGGGTCTGGGCGCTGCCCGCTGGCGTCGTTCTTGCCCTGTTCCTGCCGCTGGCCATCAGGCAGCGGCACGCCCGGCACCAGACTTCACACGGCGGCGTAAATGTGTGGCGCTCGGCGGTCGCGTGGCAGGTGACCCTCTTCATGGTCCTGCAGGCCATGATGTCCTTCAGCGTTTTCGCCTGGCTGGCCCCGATCCTGCGCGAACGGGGGGTCGACGGCGGCACCGCCGGCCTGATCGTCGCGGCCTCGATTGTGCTGCAGATGCTGGGCTCGCTGTTCGCGCCGACGCTGGCCACACGGTTCCGGGACCAGCGCGCCATCAACACGGTGGTGGCCCTCATGACCGGGGGAGGGTTCGCGCTGAGCATCTTCGGTCCCACCGAATTCCTCTGGCTGTGGACCGGCTTGCTGGGCCTGGGCCAAGGCAGCCTGACCGCCGCCGCACTGACCCTGATCATGGTCCGCACCCGCGACGGGCACACCGCGGCGCATCTCTCCGGCATGATGCAGGGCGTGGGCTATGGGCTTGGCTCCAGCGGCACCCTCCTGGTCGGCCAGCTCCACCAGTCCACCGGATCCTTTGCAGCGGCGGGCGTACTCTTCTTGCTGGTGGGTTCGTTGGCCGCCTTGTTCGGGTACCGGGCCGGGCGGGACCGCTTCGTCGGCGGCTGACCCCGTCAACACGATGCGCTGGCAGTTATGCCTCCAGAAGAGCCATAACTGCCAGCGCATTCGGGTCGACCCTGCTACAGAGGGTCAACCCTGGATCAGAGGGTGAGGTCCTTGCCCTTCGTTTCCGGGATGGTGAAGACGACGACCGCGGAGACGGCGAGGAGAAGCACGGCGTACAGGTTGAACAGCCCCGGCATCTGCACGGTGGTGCCGAGCCACTGCTGGAGGTAGGGCGCGGTGCCGCCGAATACCGCCACGCAGATCGAGTAGGGCACTCCGACGCCCACGGTGCGGATGCTCGTGGGGAACAGCTCGGCGTAGACGGCGGGAACGATCGCTGCGCTGGCGGCGATGAAGATCAGCATGACGGACATACTGACGGCCAGCTGCCAGGCGGAATCCTTGAGCAGCGCCGTCATCGGAAAGTGCAGGACTCCTGCGCCGATCGCGCCGGCCCACAGCACCTTCTTGCGCCCGATGCGGTCCGCCAGCTTGCCCCAGAAGGGCAGCGCCGCGATGAACACGATGTTGCCGATCACCCCGGCCCACAAGGCCTCGCCGCGGTCGATCTTCAGGGCGGTGGTGGCGTAGCTGGGGGCGACGACACCCCAGATGTAGTAGATCACCGTCAGGCCCACGGTCAAGCCGATCACCTGCAGGGCCTGCCTGCGGTGGCGGACGATCTGCGGCCAGATCGGGGCGCGTTTCTCCGCCGAAGCCTCGCCCGCGAAAACGTCCGTTTCATGCAGCCGGGACCGCATGATCAGCGCGTAGAGGCCCATGGCGGCGCCGATCAGGAACGGGACGCGCCAGCCCCAGGCATTCATGACCTCGGTGCTCAGGGCCATGTTCAGCACGGCACCCAGCAGGGTGCCGAACAGGATTCCCACGGTGCCGGAGGTGTAGATCAGGGTGGCCCAGAAGCCGCGGTGTTCCTTCGGCGCCATTTCGGACAGGTACGTCTGCGACGACGGCAGTTCACCGCCGTGCGCCAGGCCCTGGACCAGGCGTGCCACCAGGAGCATCAGCGAGGCCCAGGCGCCCACCGCCGCGAAGGTCGGCGCGATGCCGATCATCAGGCTGCCCACGGACGCGAGTCCCACCGCGAGGGTCATGGAGGCCTTGCGGCCGATCCGGTCACCGATCCAGCCGAACAGGAAGCCGCCGAAGGGGCGGGCAACGAAGCCGACGGCGAAAATCGCCAATGTGGACAGCACCGCCGAGGCGGGATCAGCCTTACTGAAGAGCTGGCTGGCGATGAACGGCGTGAACGTGGCGTAGATGGCCCAGTCGTACCATTCGACGGCGTTGCCGATGCCGGTGCCGATAAGTGTCTTGCGGGTGGATGTCCGGGTTGCCGGCGGCGTGGACGTGATAGTAGTCATGGTCGTCTTCCTCGGGGGTGCGGCTAGGAAAGGGTGGAGGCGCCGGTGGCCGGGCTGCCCGCGGCGGGACCCCGCGCTGCAGAAAGCACGGCCAGCCTCGAGATGGCGAGCTCCGCGTAGAGTGCGGCGCCGTCTGCCAGCACGGCGTCGTCGAACGTGGCGTACGGGGAGTGATTGAACGCGGATGCGGCGTGGTCGGCGTCCCGGGGGACGGCGCTCAGCCCGATGAACGTGCCGGGCACCTCGGCGAGAACCCTGGAGAAGTCTTCGGAACCGCTTAGCGGGGTGGCCCAGCGGGAGAGCCGGGAATCGCCGAACAGGCCTTCGATGACGTTTTCCGCGGTGTGCGTTTCGTCCTCGTCCGTGATGGTGAGCGGATACTCCTGCTGGTAGTCGACGTCGACGTCGAGGCCGTGCGCCGCCGCGATTCCCTTCAGCAGTCTCGGAACGGCGTCCATCATTTTCTGCCGGGCTTCCTCGGAGAAGGTCCTGATGGTGGCCTCGATGCGGGCGGTTTCCGGGATGATGTTGCGCTTGGTGCCGGCCTGGAGGACCCCCACGGAGAGGACGACGGGATCGAACATGTTGAACTGGCGGGTGACCATGACCTGGAGTGCGGTGACCATTTCGGCGGCCGCCGTCACAGGGTCCTTGGCCGAATGCGGGGCCGAACCGTGGCCGCCGGCGCCGAGGACGGTGACCATCAGGCCGTCGGACGCGCTGAGCATGACGCCGGGCTTGGTGCAGAACGTGCCGTGCGGTTCCAGGGCGGAAAACACGTGCATGCCGTAGGCGGCGTCCACCCGCCGCCCGGGGGCATCCAGCACGCCTTCGCGGATCATGTGCCCGGCGCCGTCGAAGCCTTCCTCGCCGGGCTGGAACATCAGGACAACGTCGCCGGCCAGCCGGTTCGGGTGTTCGGCCAGGAGCGTGGCCGCTCCTGCCAGCATGGCCGTGTGCAGGTCGTGGCCGCAGGCGTGCATGGCACCGTCGATCCTGGACGTGAAGTCCACGCCGCTCTTCTCCTGCACCGGCAGGGCGTCCATGTCCGCGCGCAGGAGCACGGCCGGCCGGCCGGCGGCGGCCGCCCCGGATGCCTGGCCGCGCAGTACCGCGGTGACCGACGTCGTGTCCTGGCCCAGGGTGATCTCATAGCCGAGCCCGTCGAGGGCTTTGAGCACCTTCTCCTGGGTGCGGGGCAGCGTCAGGCCGATCTCCGGCTCCCGGTGCAGTTCATGGCGGAACCGGGCAAGGTCCGCCTGCATGTCCCGGGCGTCTGCGGTGATAGGCACGTGTTCTCCTTCAGCTGTCGATATTGGTGTGGTGCGGGTCGGGCAAGGACTGCCTGCGTCTATTCTCAAGTGACATGGTTCACATGCGCGCAAAGGCCTGAAAAAATGCAAAAAGTGATGAACGGTGCAGGTTTCGTGCATGGATGAAGGGAAGAATGATGGAACTCAGCGAGGATGACCTGGCCCTGATCAACGTCCTGCAGATTGCCCCGCGCCTGAGCTGGGCCGACGCAGCGGAGGTGCTGGGCGTTCACGCCACCACCCTGGCCGCCCGCTGGGAACGGCTGCGGAGCGCTGGCGTTTCATGGATCACCGCCCACCTGATCGGCGACCCCCAGCAGATGTGCCTGGCGTTCGTCGCGGTGGATTGCGAGATGCACCGGCGCGAAGAGGTTACGGCCAGGCTCGCCGACATGCCGGAAATCGTCACCGTGGAGGAGGCGGCCAGCAACCGGGACCTCATGCTGACCGTCATTACGCCCTCCCTGGACGATTTCAGCAGGAAGGTCATCGCGCGGCTGAAGGAGATCGACGGCCTCCTGAAATACCAGACCGCCCTGTGCACCCGGTTGCACGCGAGCGGCGGCTCGTGGCGGCTCAACGTGTTGAGCCGCGCGCAGCAGGCCGCGGTGCGTGCAGCGGCCGGCCCCGAGGCCAGCGGAGTCGCCCAGCCCGCCGCGCGGGAACCGTTGCCCGAGAGCCACCTGGCGCTCCTGCCGTTCCTGGCCAGGGACGGACGGGCCACCGCGGCGGACATTGCCCGCGGGCTTGGCCGGCACCCTGCCACCGTCCAGCGGCAGCTCAACCGGGTGCTCGCCAGCGGCATCCTGTCCTTCCGGTGCGAGGTGGCCCAGAAGTTTTCGGCGTTCCCCGTGACCTGCCAATGGTTCGTCAATGTCCCCGCCGGCCGGCACGAGGCAGCGGCTGCCGAGCTGAGGACGATGCGGAACGTGCGGCTCAGCGCCTCCACCACGGGGCCGACGAACTTCGTGATCATCATGTGGCTGCACTCCCTGGCGGATGTCATGAACATCGAGCTGGCGCTGCAGCAGAAGGTGCCGGGAATCGTGCTCGTGGAAAGCGTCGTCATGCTGAGCACTGTCAAGCGCGTGGGCTGGATGCTGAACCCGGATTCAAGGGCGAGCGGCGCCGTCGTCGTTCCCGCCCAGGGGATCGGCACGGACGGCTGACCGGTGACGGCTGACAGCGGCCGGGACGGGGCGGCAGACCCGCTTGTAAGCTGTGGCATGTGCCCCGAAAAGACCCGCATTCTCATCAGGAGTCCCGCCAGGAGTCCCGCCAGGAGTCCCGCCAGGAGTCCAGCCAGGAATCCAGCCGGGCTTCCGTGCCGGAATCAGCCGGGATCTTCCACCGGAGCTACCTGCTGGTAACGCTTGGCGCCTGCGCGCTGGTGTTCCTGGCGGCCTTCGAGTCCTTGGCGGTGACCACCATCATGCCGCTCGTCAGCCGGGAACTGGACGGCGCGGACCTCTACGCGCTGGCCTTTGCCGGCCCGCTTGCCACCGGAGTGATCGGCATGGTGGCCGCCGGCGGCTGGTCGGACCGCAGGGGGCCCGTGGGGCCGCTCCTGGCCGCCGTGGGCACGTTCGCGCTCGGCCTGCTCATCGCCGGCACCGCGGGGACCATGACGGTTCTGGTGTCGGGGCGGCTCGTGCAGGGGCTCGGCGGCGGCGGGCTCACGGTGGCCCTGTACGTGGTCATTGCCCGGGTCTACCCGCCGGTGCTGCACGCGAAGATCTTCGCCGCATTCTCCGCCGCCTGGGTCATCCCGTCCCTCGTCGGACCCTTTGCCGCCGGCGTCGTGGCGCAACTGGCCGGCTGGCAGTGGGTCTTCCTGGGCGTGGTCGGCCTCGTGGTCCCGGCCCTGCTCCTGACGGCCCCCGCCCTGCGCGGCCTGGACGGAAACCCCGCCCGGAGCCCAAGGGACCCCGGGGCGGTCACGGACACTGCCGCAGGCGGCACCGGGCGGCCCGGCGGCCTGGCCAAGTTGGCGCTCGCCGCGCTGGCCGCGCTCGCCGTCCTGGGCCTGAACCTGTCCGCCGAGGTCCCCGGAGCCGGCGGCGTGCTGGCAGGTGCCGCCGTCGCCGTCGCGCTCCTGGCCGTCCGCCCGCTCATGCCGCGCGGAACGCTGACCGCCCGGCGGGGTCTGCCGAGCGTCATCCTGACCCGCGGACTCGCGTCCGCCGCCTTCTTCGGCGCCGAGGTGTACCTCCCGTACCTGCTCGTGGAACGCTACGCCTTCGCTCCGACCTTTGCGGGCCTCACGCTCACCGGCGGAGCCCTCGCCTGGGCTGGGGCCTCGGCCATCCAGGGCAGGCTGGGGACCCGGCTGGAACACAGCCGGGCGGTGCGGATCGGCTCCGCCCTGGTCCTCGGCGCCGTCGTCCTGGCCTTGGTGACAACGGTGCTGGCCTGGCCGGCCGCCGTCGCCATCGCGGGCTGGATTTTCGCCGGCGGCGGGATGGGGCTGATGTATCCGCGCCTGAGCGTCATGACCCTGGCGCTGTCCACCAAGGACACCGAGGGCTTCAACAGCTCCGCGATGTCCATTTCGGATTCGCTCGGCGGCGCCCTGGCGCTCGCCGGCACCGGCATCGTCTTCGCCGCGTTTTCGACGACGACGGCGGCGTCTCCGTTCGCGGGCGTTTTCGCGCTCACGGCGGTGATCGGCGCCGCCGCCGTGGCTGTCGCGCCGCGCGTCGCCGTCGTCCCGGCCGCCGCCAGGACGCCCGGCTGACGGTACCGGACTACCACGGGCCCCGGAGCGCAAAGGGGCCCAGGAGCGCAAACGAGCCCCGGCCGGATGATCCGGCCGGGGCTCGCGCATCACAGCTGCCCTGTGCTCAGGTGAGGCTCGCGACTCAGACGGCTGTGCGGGCTTCCTCCTCCGAACGGACGGCGTTCCATTCCACAATCCGCGCCTGCTGCAGCGGTGTCTTCCGGTTGAAGTTCCAGGCGGCACCCAGCAGGAGGAACCAGATGGGGGCCACGAAGAGCGCCAGGCGGGTGTCGTCGGCCTGGGCCAGTGCCACGAGCATGAAGACGAAGAACGCGAGGACCACGTACGGCATGAAGGCGGAGCCGGGCATCTTGAACTTCGACGCCGCGTGCAGGGCCGGCCGGCGGCGGCGGAAGACGATGTAGCTGACCAGGATCATGGACCACACGAACATGGTCAGCACCGACGCCACGGAGGTGACGATCGTGAACGCGCCGATCACGGAGTCGCCGGCATAGAGCAGGACGAGCCCGGCCAGCAGGAAGATGCAGGAGAACAGCAGCGCGTTCTGCGGGACCTTGCGGCTGCTCAGTTTTCCGAAGGCTTTCGGTGCGTTCCCGTCCTGGGCCAGGCCGTAGATCATGCGGGAGGTGGAATAGATCCCGGAGTTGGCGCTGGAGGCCGCGGAGGTCAGGACCACAAGGTTGATGACGACGGCGGCGATCCCCAGCCCGGCGAGGGTGAACATGCCGATGAACGGGCTGCTGGCCGGATCGATGGTGCGCCACGGATTGACGGCCATGATGACCACCAGGGCGCCCACGTAGAAGAGCAGGACGCGGACCGGGATGGAGTTGATGGCACGCGGCAGGTTCTTCTCCGGGTCCTTGGTCTCTGCGGCGGCAGTGCCCACCAGTTCGATGCCGGCGAACGCGAAAATGGCGATCTGGAAACCGAGGATGAAGCCGAACACGCCGTGCGGGAACATGCCGCCGTCGTTCCACATGTTCGCGAGGTTGGCTACCGCGCCGTTGGGGGACGTGAAGTGGGTAGCGATCATGATCGCACCGGTGGCGATCAGGGCCACGATGGCCACCACCTTGATGATGGCAAACCAGAACTCCGCTTCACCGAACGCCTTCACGGTGGGGAGGTTCAGGAGGACCAGCACCAACGGGGTGAGCAGCGCCGGGATCCACAAGGGGGTGCCGGGCGCGAGCTTGTCCACATAGCCGGAAATGGCGACGATGTCCGCCACCCCGGTGACCACCCAGAAGAACCAGTAGGACCAGCCGGTAAAGAATCCGGCCCAGGGGCCCAGGAGGTCGCCGGCGAAGTCGCTGAAGGACTTGTAGTTCAGGTTGGAGAGCAGGATCTCGCCCATGGCCCGCATGACGAAGAACAGCATGAAGCCGATGATCATGTAGACGAAGATGACGGACGGGCCGGCGAGGGAGATGGTCTTGCCGGATCCCATGAACAGGCCGGTGCCGATTGCGCCGCCGATGGCGAGCAGTTGGATGTGGCGGTTGCCGAGGGCCCGGGCGAGGTGGGGCTCGCGGCTCCCGGCGCCGGCGTCACGGTGGGTGGCCGCGGTTTCAGAGGGGGCAATGTCAGATTCTGCAGTGGCCGGAGCGGCCGTGGTGGTGCGTTCAGACATGAGGCTTCTTCCTTGTCACGGGCGGCCACAGCGGTGGGGGTTCCGCGATGCGGTCCGCCAGGCCCGTCACAGTGTGACGGAGGTAACAGTTTTAGCGGGTAGATCAAGATTAGGGCCGGTATTTGGCGGCCCCTGTTGTCGCGGCCGTCCGCGAATATGGACCGGCCGGTCCACGAAGCGCCGTGCCGGCCCCGGCGGCGAGGAGGTCCCGCCCGGCGACGGAACCGGCCCAAAGCCGCGTCTTGCGCGGGCTTTAGGGGATGATACGACGCCGGCACGCTCGTCGGTCACGGCCGCCGGCACCGCCTCTGTGCGGCGCTCCCGCGCTTGGTTGTAGTCGACAGTTGTCGACCATCTTAGCTTCAGTTGTCGTCCGCTGTCCTTTGTCACATTATTTGCGCGTCGGCGTCGGCGTCGGCCGGGCCGAGGGCGCGGGGCTCGGGTCCGCAGCGCGCAGGGCCTCAGTCCTTACTGAATCCTTCCTTGAGCTCTCGGGCCGCCTCCCCGCCCCGTGCAGGGCGGCGAATTCATGGCTGCATCGATGCCTACGCTATTGGGCGGCCAGCCGGGTAGCCCGGAGCACGGCGTCTGAGAGGGACGCTGCCTCGCCTTCGGGGCCCCTGACGAGGCGATGCCGGGTGTCCAAGACCTCAATGCGCCACTCGGGTTCCTCGATCCGTAGCTCACGGGCAAGGTCCTCGGCGGTAAAGAACTTCTCCGGAGTATGGTCGTGGTGCTCGCCCCACGGCGGCAGCCCGTCGGGATGGTGGCCGACGATCAGCAGTGTGCCGCCGGTCCGCACCGCCGCCGCCGCGAGCTGCAGCGCCTGTTGCCACGGCATCAGGGTGGAATGCAGGAACTGGGCCGTGACGAGATCGAACAGGCGGTCGGGGACCCACGTGGCCAGATCCTGCTGTACCCACTCGATGGTGGCGTCCTGGCCCCGTTCCCGGGCGTGCGCGGCCGCACGTTCAAGGGCGACGGCGGAGACGTCCAGGGCGGTCACGGCCCATCCGCGGGCGGCGAGCCAAATGGCATCCGCCCCCTCCCCGCACCCCAGGTCCAGAGCTTTGCCGGGCGGCAGGTGGGCCGCCTCTGCGACGAGCTGCGGATTCGGCTCCCCGCTCCACATCCTGGCGCGGCTGCTGTACTTTTCGTCCCACATCCGGGCCGCGGTGCCGGGCGCCACAGGCTCGGCGGAATCATGCTCGGCGGAATCGGTCGCGTGACTGTGGCTGTGTTCTGTCATGGTTTCCCCTCGTTGCGTCGGTCGGCCGGGCTTTGGTGTCGGTTTGGATGAGGGCCATCTGGCTGCGGACCGTCGCCGGCGGCGGCGGGCACGACGGCGGTGACGAACCCGGCCGGCGCGGACCGGCGTCGGGTCTCCCGGCCGAAATTCCTGTGCTCCTCAAGGACCAGCCCGAAGGACCCGACAAAGTCGGCGGCGCTCTTCCTGGCCGGGGGAGTGTTGTCGATGCCAAAGGTGATCGGCTCCCCGACGAAATTCGCCGTGGCCCGGGCGTACCGCATGTACGGCGATCGTGAGGCGACGATTTCCTTGGAGAATTAGTCAAAGGCCACGACGCTTCCAGGCGCGGTGGCGGCGATCCTGCGCAAAGTTGCCTCGACCGAGGCGCGGTCCAGATACATGGTCACCCCTTCCCAGAGGAAGAATGTGGGGCTGCCGGGGTCGAAACCCGCCGCCACGAGCTTCGCCATCCAATCCTCGGTCTCAAAGTCTGCGGATACGTAGATGGCCAGGCGGGTGGACAGGCCCGCTTTCTCGAGCATCGAGGCCTTGTAGGCCTGGGTTCGGGGCATATCGATTTCAAAGCAGCGCACGCGCTCCTCCGGTGGCAGCCTGAACACCCGGGTGTCGAAGCCCGCTCCGAGGATCACGAGCTGCTCGACGCCGTCAAGATGCCGCTGGACGGCGGCATCGTAGTAGCTTGTCCGTGCTGTCGACTGATGGCGCATCGGGGGCCGGTCCCGGTACGGGTAGCGGTAGATCCTGGGAACGTAGCCAGTCAGCAAGTGGCCCACAAGAGTGGGGGCAGTCGTCAGCCGAAACCCCTCCTGGGACACATTCGGCATGACTGCCATGAGCCGGACGGCGGGCTCATCCGGCCTCGTCTCCAGCCGGTGTTGCATGTAGCGCGTGTAGAGGGACGCGAACAAGGTGGCCGAAACGCCCGTGCGCCGGCTGTAGGCGAGCAGCCGCGGGACGGTCGCGACGTAGGCCGCCACCGCCAGGGGCAACAGCACCACCTGGATGGTCCGATAGGCGCCAGCACCGACTATTCCCGGCATCGTGCCTGGTCTCCTCTCCTCGCCCTGTCCGCCATGCTCCTCCGGGACGCACCGGTGGTCAATGACGCGGTGTCGAAGTGACACATGGAAATCACGCGCCGGAAACGATTTCGAAACGAGGCTCGTGAATGCTGGGCGCAGGACGTTAAAAGGCTGGGGAAGGCAATGATCATGGACGTTGACGAAGCACGGCACATCCGCCGCTCCGGCGAGCTGAACGTGGGCGATGAGATTGAAGCCTGGCATAACGGCAAACTCTTCCATCGGGGCACAGTGACCCAGACGGTCACGGCCGTGGATCTCTTCTGGATCCTGGATTCCCGGACGGGTACGCGCCGCCTGATCGACGCGGGAGCCCTCCTGATCCTGCGCCCGGAGGGCCCGGGCGCGGCCAAACCGGCGTCCCCGGCGCCTGGCCGGACGCCCACGGCGTCCGGCAAAACGCCTCCGGCGCCCGGCCAAACGCGCCCGGCGTCGCCCAACATGCCGCTGTTCCAGGCCCCCGGCCTCGCGGGTTAGGAACGGCTCCGGCTGCCGTGGATACGGGACCGGCACCCGCCGGATGGTAGACTGGTGAAACTTGATGTGCAGTGATGCCCACTTTGATCTGATTGATGAGCTCTTATTGAAGAGCTTTTGACCGGCTTCGGTCCGTCATTCAGATCCCTGCCGGATTCCTTCGGGAATCCGTCGGCAGGCAGTGGGTTTTTTTCATGTGAGAGGCACATCCTGCGTCGATGAACGCGTTCCATTTGGTCCCGGCGGCCGCTTGCCGAAGTTTGGCAGCAGCCCGGTTGATCACCTGACTTTTCTTCGGCGAACCCCTGGGCCAACCGGCACCGGGGGCCGATATCCGCATGGATACCGCCTGAAAGACCTTGAAACACATGACTACTTTTGCTGCCCTCGGCACGCCCAAGGCCCTTGCCGACACCCTCACCGCCCAGGGAATCGTTGAACCGTTCCCCATCCAGGTCAAGACCCTCCCGGACACCCTGGCGGGACGCGACGTCCTCGGCCGCGGCCGCACCGGCTCCGGCAAGACCATCGCTTTCGCCATCCCGCTTGTAGCCCGACTCGCTGAGCGGGAAGCAAAGCACTTCCGCAAGCCCGGCCGCCCGATGGGCCTGGTCCTCGCGCCGACCCGTGAACTGGCCACCCAGATCAACGCGACCATCGAGCCGATGGCGAAGGCCATGGGCCTGAACACCACCGTGATCTACGGCGGCATCTCCCAGGCCCGTCAGGAAAAGGCCCTGCGCGCCGGCGTCGACATCGTCATTGCCTGCCCCGGCCGCTTGGAGGACTTGATCCGCCAGCGCATCCTGACCCTCGAAGGTGTCGAGATCACCGTCCTGGACGAGGCCGACCACATGGCCGACCTCGGCTTCCTGCCGGTGGTCAAGAAGCTCATGGACATGACCCCCAGCCAGGGCCAGCGACTGCTCTTCTCCGCCACCCTGGACAACGGCGTTGACAAGATCGTCCAGCGTTACCTGTCCAACCCGCTGACTCACGCCGTGGACGAATCACAGGCCGCGGTGACCACCATGGAACACCACGTGCTCGTCGTCAACGACCAGACCGTCAAGAAGCAGCTGATTGTCGAGCTCGCCTCGGGTGCCGGCCGCCGTGTGCTCTTCCTGCGCACCAAGCACCACGCCCGCAAGCTTGCCAAGACCCTGACCGACGCCGGCATCCCCGCCGTCGACCTCCACGGCAACCTCTCGCAGAACGCCCGTGACCGCAACCTGGCCGAGTTCTCCTCCGGTGAGGTCCGCGTGCTGGTCGCCACCGACGTCGCGGCGCGCGGCGTCCACGTCGACGACGTCGAGCTGGTCATCCACGTGGATCCGCCCACGGAGCACAAGGCATACCTGCACCGCTCCGGTCGTACGGCCCGCGCTGGTTCCGACGGCACGGTTGTGACCCTGACGCTGCCCGAGCAGCAGTCGGACGTCAAGAAGCTCATGAAGGCTGCCGGCGTCGAGGTCAACTTCGAACGCGTCACCGCCAACTCACCGCTGGTCGCCGAACTGGTCGGCGAAATGGCCGATAAGATCGATCCGCGCACCCGCGCCGCGCTGCTGGCCGCCAAGGCCGCTCAGCACGGTGGCGGCACGTCGACCGGCGCCAACGCCGAGCGCAAGCGCGCACGCCGCCAGGCCGCACCCACCGCGGGTGGCCGAGGCGGCCGAGGCGGACGCGGACGCGTCGGGGCCGAGGCTCCGCGCACCGACCTGCCTCGCGCCGAGCGCCGCGCCGTCGCCTATGAAGGCCAGGCCGCTGCCCGCAACGCCGCAGAGCGCGTCGCGGAGAAGAACGAAGACCGCGCCGAGGCCGAGCGCGCCGAGCGCCGGAATGCACGTGGCCGCGGCCGCGTAACTGCTTACGGGCACCACAACGATGTCCCTGCCGCCGGCGGCCGTGCTGCTGCGGGCCGGGGTTCGGACGGCCGCGCCGCAGAAGGACGCGGCGAGGCACGGGGCGCGTCGGCTCCCCGCAGCGGCTCACCCCGCAGCGGTGCCCCCCGCACCGGTGGCGCACCCCGCACGGGTTCGACGGCGGGCGGCCAGCGCAATGGCCGCCCGGCCACGGGCCAGCGCGCTGCAGCCGGCGCCAAGTCCGGTGGAAGCAAAACCGGTGGCAGCGCGGCTGTCTGGTCCTCAAACACCGGCGGCACCTCGGGCGGCTCCTACGCTGGCGGCGGCAACGGCCGCTCCGGTGACGGCCGTCCGGCCCGCAGCGGCCCCCGCCGCGCGTCGGCTCCGGCCTCGAACGAACGCCGCAGCCGCTAAGGTTCGGGTTTTCGCTACATAAAGCAGCTGGCGATACGCAAAATGCCGGTCGCTACGGGTATTCCCGCAGCGACCGGCATTATGCGCAGCGCAAGTCGCGAAGCCTAGCGCCGGTTACCAGCCGCGGGCGCGCCACTCGTCCAGATGCGGGCGTTCCGCGCCCAGGGTGGTGGGGTTGCCGTGGCCAGGGTGCACCACGGTGTCATCCGGGTAGACGTCGAACAGCCGCTCGCTGACATCGGTGATCAGCTGGGCAAACCGCTCCGGATCCTTCTGGGTGTTGCCCACGCCGCCGGGAAACAACGAGTCGCCGGAAAAGATATGTGCCGGGCCGTCCGGGTCCTGGTAGACCAAGGCCACCGAGCCCGGCGTATGCCCGCGCAGATGAACAGCGGCCACGTCGAAGCCGTCGAAGTTCCCGACGTCGCCGTGATCCAGCAGAACATCGACCGGCACCGGCAGCTCGGGGGCGTCTTCCGTCCCGGCGGCCGTCTTCGCCCCGGTCGCTTCCACCAGGCCCGGCAGCGCACGGACGTGGTCCCAGTGCTGATGGGTGGTGGCAATCAGCGCCAGCTGCGGCGTCGCGTCGGTATCCGCGGCGGCATCGGCGAGCAGCCCTTGGATGGCGGCCAGATCATCGGCCGCATCGATCAGGAGCTGCGCGCCGGAGGCCTTGGCCGTGAGCAGGTAAACGTTGTTGTCCATCTCGCCAACTGATATCCGGCGGATGGTGATGTCCCGTAGCGAGTGAATGAGTGAGTCCATGGGCTTCAGTCTAGGACTCGCTATTCCCGGCCCTCGGACACCCAGCGGGGGTCCGCGGAACGGGAGCCGACGACGTCGTCCGCGGCGGCGTCGAGCGTCTCGAGTTGCGCCGGCGTCAGGACAAGCTCCAACGCGCCGAGGTTCTCATCGATCCGGTCCGCCTTGCGGGTGCCGGGAATGGGGACCACCGGGAGCCCGTACTTCCCGCCCTGTGCGAGCAGCCAGGCCAGCGCCACCTGGGCGGGCGTCGCCGGCTTCCCGGCGACGGTGAGTTCGGCGGCGACCGCCTTCACGGCGGTCACCACGGCCTGGTTTGCGCCGGCAGCGTCTGCGGCGAAGCGCGGGATGTTGCGGCGGAAGTCGCTGCTGCCCAGCGTTGAAGCGTCGACGGTGCCGGTGAGGAATCCCCGGCCCAGCGGCGAGTAAGGCACAAAACCCACACCCAGCCCGGCCGCGGCAGGAACAACGTTGCGTTCCACATCGCGGCTCCAGATGGACCACTCGCTCTGCACCGCGGCGATCGGGTGGACACTGCTGGCCTCGCGCAGCTCCTCGGCCGTCACTTCGGACAGGCCCAGGTGCCGCACCTTGCCGGCCTGCACCAGCTTCGCCATGGCCTCCACGGTTTCCACAATCGGAACGCGGAGGTCACGGCGGTGCATGTAGTACAGGTCGATGCTGTCGGTGCCCAGCCGCTGCAGGCTGCGGTCCACCGCCTGGTTCACGTATGCCGCGTCGCCACGGATGTCGGTGTAGCCGGCCGCCGGGTTCCCCACCAAGGCGAACTTGGTGGCCAGCTGGACCTCATCCCGCCGCTCCTTGAGCAGCTGTCCGATCAGCTCCTCATTGCTGCCGCCGCCGTAGATGTCCGCGGTGTCCAGGAATGTGACGCCGGCGTCCACGGCGTGGTGCAGGGTTTTCAGCGCCGCGGCCGGATCCACGTCGCCATACACGGGCGTCAGGGCCATGCCACCGAACCCCAGGGGACTGACCGTAAGGCCGTCGCCGAGCTGGACTGGTGCTGCCGTCATCTGGATCTCCTTCGCTAGGGGTTCATTCCCTGCCAAGAACCCCCGGTGGCGCGCGGCTATTCCTGCGCTCCTGCCCGGTTGCTGCCCGGTTGCTTCGCGGTTGCTGCCCGGTTGCTTCCCGACGGCGGCCCCGGACAGGGCGTGTTGCCGGCGATTCGCGGGCTTGGTCCCGGACTAACTGGGCGGGAGCGTCGGCGTACCGGCAGCATCCCCGGCCGGCAGAAGTTTCAGGCCCGCGGCGCAGCCGACAATCCCGGCAATGAAGATCAGCTTGAGCGGGCTGGCCGGTTCGACGCGGGTGGCCATCGCCCAGCCGACCGTCAGGGCCGCGCCGATCCCCACCCAGACCGCGTAGGCGGTGCCGAGCGGGATACGCTTCACGGCCGTGCCGAGTCCGGTCATGCTGAGCGTGGCCGCCACCGCAAACACGAGGGTGGGCAGCGGGCGGGTGAAGCCCTCCGACAGGCCCAAAGCCGTGGCCCAGACGGCCTCGAGCACGGCGGACGCGAGCAGGATCAGCCAGGCCAGGGCCGGCGCGGAGCGGTCTTGGGGGCGGGCGTTCGATGCCATGGTCAGGCCACCAGCTTCAGGCCGACGACACTCGCCGCGATCCCGCCGAGTAACAGGATCCGGGCCGCCGTCGCGCGTTCAACCTTGGTGATGATGGCGTAGGCGGACGTCAGTACGACGCCTACCCCCACCCAGACGGCATAGCCGGTGCCGGGCGGGATGGTCTGCATGGCGACGGCGAGGCCTCCCGTGCTGGCGAGGACGGAGACGAGGAAGACCAGTCCCGGGATCACCCGGCGGCGGCCCGTGGCCTGCGTGGTGCGGTGCAGGGCGGCAGCCCAGACGGCTTCCAGCGCCCCGGAAAGAATGAGGACAAGCCACGACATGACAGCTCCTGTGGCCAGTCTTGTCGCGTGCCGGGTACTGAACCGTCGTCCGGAGGCCCCGGACAGGGGGCCTTGGCATCCAAGTCTAGCAAGTCCCGCTTACAGCCCGACGGCGTCGCTCCAGACCGTGAACGTGCGCCCCACCGGGTAATGCCGGCACGGCTCGTCCGGCGTGGCAAAGTCTCCGGCATCAATGTCGGACGCCGCTGAGACCACGGCGCGGCCGTCGGCGTTGGCCAACACCGCCCGGGCGCCGACGCGCCGCAGAGCCGGCATCGCCCAGCGTTCGAGGCGCTGGACGGTGACGTCGACGCCCACGATTCCTGCGACCGGACCGCCCGGGCGGGTGAAGACCGGGTGCGTGAAGGTCAGGACGTACTCGTCGGTGCAGAGGAAGTCCACGTAGGGACCGGTGACATGCGCACGGCCCGTTTCCACGGGGATCCTGAACCACTCAGCTTTGACGTAGCGGCTGATGGAGTTGGGGCTGAAGTTGGCCAGTGCGTCCACGGGTTCCAGGTCCGGGCCCTGCCACCAGGCGATGTAGCTGCGCTCGGGCCCGAGCAGCCCGGCGTTGGCGATGAATCCGGCGCCGGCCGCGTACCCCTCGGGCAGCTGGACCAGTTCCTCGACCACCGGCCGGATGAGCTTGTCCACGGCCGTGCCGGTGACCTTCCCGGACATGGCGGCCAGCGCTGTCCCGGTCTCGGCGGCCCACGCTGCCAGGCGGTGCTCGATTCCGGCGATCGTGCCGTGGAGCTCGGCAGCGGCCTCTTCGGCAGAGCCAGGTTCGGCCGGTCCTGCGGCTGGCCCTGCGATGGAGGTGGGTTCGGACATGGTTGCTTTCCTTATCGAAGGTGCGGGCGGTGAGATGAACGTCGTGCGGTCAGGGGCGGTCAGTGCGGTGGGTCAAAAATTGTCCGGCCAATGGCGTTGGCCTGCTCGGTCAGCAGCCAGTCGGTGGTGGCCGCGATCAGGGCCTTGACACCTGTTTCGGCGGCACCGGGCCGGTGGGCCTCGATCGCGGCGGCCACGTCCTCCAGGATCATGCCGCTGCGCCCGCGGTACTCGGGGTCGGCGCAGGGCAGCAGCGTGAGGGTGCCGAGATCAGCCTGCAGCCGGATGAGCTCCCGGGCGAGCCGGGCGGAGCGGGCAATGGCCGCGACTTCCAGCAGGAACTCGGACAGCGCCAGCCGCCAGCTCAGGGAGTCGTCGTCGGCCGCGGGAATGAACGAGCGCAGGGTGGCGATGTCCGCGGCGTCGGAGCGGCGGGCCGCGACCCCCGCGCAGGCCGCGGCGATGGCCTGGTAGTGCAGCGCCAGGTCCCGGATCTGCAGCCGGCTCAACGCGTGCAGTTGCGCCAGGGCCCTTTCCCGGGAGGGCAGGACGTCGTCGGCAATGAAGCTCCCGCCGCTGCGGCCGCGGGCGGTCCGGATGATGCCCGAGGCCCGCAGCTGGGACAGGGCCTCCCGTGCCGTCACCGCGGATACCCCGAGGGCAGCAGCCAGTTCGGTTTCGTTCGGCAACCGCTGGCCGCTGGTCAGCAGCCCGGTCTCCACCGCCTGCTCGATCCGGCCGCACACCTCGTCCACGAGCCCGCGGGATTTGATCGGCGTAAACACGGCCGCCAGGCTTCGGGAGGCGCCCTGGGGCGACAACAGCATCAGGGCCTCCCTTCCCTCCGGCGGTACACGAACCGCTCCCGGCGGGGGCATTCGCCCCGGTCCGAGTGCAAAGTCCGGGACCGGCGCCGCCGTGCGTCGTCCGGGCTGATGACATCCTAATCCGGGCTTTGCCGGAGGGTCTATACATAAATCCTATGAAGTAATAGCATTTTGGCCAGCAGTCCGATGTGGCCTGGGTCACACTACGCTCCGTGGCTCTCCCCTGGGTGAACCGCAACGCACCGGCAACGAGGTAAGGCGCACCGCATGACCGAAACACTGGCCGCAGGCACTGCGACCGGGACCGAGGAGGTTCCGGCGATCCGCCTGCGCAAGCTCACCAAAGTATTCGGGGACACCGTCGCGGTAAATGCCGTGGACCTGGACATCCGCCACGGGGAATTCTTCTCCATGCTCGGCCCGTCCGGCTCCGGCAAGACCACAGTCCTGCGCTTGATCGCCGGCTTCGAACTTCCGACGTCCGGCACCATTGAACTCGAGGGCAAGGACGTCACGTCCATGGCGCCCTTCCAGCGGGACGTCAACACCGTTTTTCAGGACTACGCGTTGTTCCCGCATATTTCCCTGGTGGACAACGTCGCCTACGGGCTGCGGGTCCGCGGCATGCCCGGGAACCAGCGCCGGGAGCGGGCCAGGGAGGCCCTGGACCGCGTCCAGCTGGGCAAATTCGTGGGCCGCAAACCGGCGCAACTCTCCGGTGGCCAGCGGCAGCGCGTTGCCCTGGCCCGGGCCCTCGTTGTGGAACCGAAAGTCCTCCTGCTGGACGAGCCGCTCGGTGCCCTGGACCTGAAGCTCCGCCAGCAGATGCAGGTCGAACTCAAGGAATTGCAGCGCTCGCTGGGGATCACCTTCATCTTCGTCACCCACGACCAGGAGGAGGCCCTGACCATGAGTGACCGGATCGGCGTCTTCAACAACGGCAGCATCGAACAGATCGGCACCGCGCACGACATCTACGAGCGCCCCGGAGGCGTCTTTGTGGCCAATTTCGTCGGCACCTCCAACATTTTCGACGCCGACCAGGCCCAGGGTGTCTATGGCCGGGCGGAGCCTCTTTGCATCCGGCCGGAGCGGCTGCGCGTGGCCTGGACCGGCGAACCGGAGCGCCGTTCCGGCACCACGTCCCGGCCCGGAACGGTGACGTCGTTCGTGTACGTCGGGCATGCCACCCAGGTGCGGGTGCAGCTCGACGACGGCGGGCCCGCCGTCGTCGCTCTCGTTCCGGAAAAGCTTCCCGGCAGCGACGCACAACTGGTGAACCGGCCCGTCACCGTCAGCTGGGACGACGACGCCGTCGTCTGGCTGCCGTCCCACGGCTCCTGATGCCGGGCCGTGCTCAAACGTCGAGTCACCCCATCGAAAGGTAAGGATCATGGCACCAAGAACGAAGGCCTCCCTCGTGATCGGGGTGGTTGCGGCGGCAGCACTCGCGCTGTCCGGCTGCGGAACCAGCGGCGGGTCGGGTTCGCCAGCGTCGGCGCAGCCGACCAAGACCGAAATCGGGGCCGGTGAGGGCCAGCTGTCCATCCTGGGGTGGCCCGGGTATGTCGAAGACGGCAGCAACGACCCTGCCGTGGACTGGGTGCATCCGTTCGAGCAACAGACCGGGTGCAAGGTCAGCTTCAAGCCGTTCGGCACCTCCGACGAGGCGGTGACCCTCATGCGCACCGGGCAGTACGACGTCATCTCGGCCTCCGGGGATGCGTCGCTGCGCCTCGTCGCCGGCCACGACGTGCAGCCCGTCAACATGAGCCTGCTGAAGAACTATCCGGATATCTACCCGTTCCTGAAGGACAAAGCCTGGAACACCGTCAACGGCGTTAACTACGGCATGCCGCATGGCTGGGGCGCCAACCTGCTGATGTACTCCACGAACAAAGTCACCCCGGCGCCGACTTCCTGGAGCGCAGTGTTTGACGACGCCGCCAAGCACACCGGCAAGGTCACCGCCTACGATTCGCCCATCTACATCGCCGATGCCGCCATGTACCTCATGGCCCACAAACCGGAGCTGGGCATCAAAAACCCCTACGCCCTGGACAAGGACCAGCTGGCCGCCGCCGTGGACCTGCTCAAGCAGCAGCGCACGCACATCGGCGAGTACTGGAGCGATGTAGTCAAAGAGGTCCAGGCCTTTACCTCCGGGAGCACCGTGGTCGGCACCACCTGGCAGGTGGGGGCGAACATCGCAGCGTCCGACGGTGCCAAGGTTGCGACCCTGGTTCCCAAAGAGGGCGCCACCGGCTGGTCGGACACCTGGATGATCGGTTCCAAGACCAAGAACATCAACTGCGCCTACAAGTGGCTCGACTACATCGCCAGCCCCAAGGTAAATGCCCAGGTGGCGGAATACTTTGGTGAATCCCCGGCCAACGCGAAAGCTTGCGCGCAGACCAAGGATCCCAAGCACTGCGAAACGTACCACTCCAGTGATGCCGCGTACGCCGAGAAGATCTGGTACTGGACCACTCCGGTGGCCGACTGCCTCGATGGCCGCACGGACGTCAGGTGCACCGACTATTCGGAATGGACCAAATCCTGGACCGAGATCAAGGGCTGATTCCGGGCCTCAGGCCGTACCGAATCCGGAACAACCGCGGGCCCACGGCCGGCAGAAAATCAGGCGAGATGGCACAACAGACGCAACAGCTCCCGGCCGGTTCGCCCCGCAGCAACGGGGCGGTGCCCCGGGCGAAAACCAACGCCTTCTCGGCGCTGCTTCACCGCTCACCCCGGCTGAGGCTTGCCGCGTTGCTCACGGCCCCGGCCGGCTGGCTGGTACTCGTCTACATCGCCGCCCTGGCGGCGCTGCTGATCACCGCGTTTTGGACCGTGGACACCTTCACCGGAGAAGTGTCCACGGTCTGGACCACCGATAACATCGTCACGGTCCTGACGGATCCGGTGTATCAGCGGATCACGCTGCGGACATTATGGATCGCCGTCGCGGTCACGGTGATCGACATGATCCTGGCATTGCCCATCGCGTTCTTCATCGCCAAGGTGGCTGACGCCCGCTGGGAGAAACTGCTCGTCGTGGCCGTGCTGATGCCGCTGTGGGCCAGCTATCTCGTCAAGGCCTACGCTTGGCGGAATGTCCTGGCCGAAGGGGGTCTGCTGGAGTGGCTGGGAGCGCCGATCGGCCTGTCGTCACCGGGCTACGGCGAGACTGCCGTCATCCTGACGCTGTCCTACATCTGGCTGCCGTACATGATCCTGCCGATCTACGCGGGCTTTGACCGGGTGCCCGATTCCCTGCTGGAAGCCTCCGGGGACCTGGGCGCGAAGCCACTGACCACCATGCGCCTGGTGATGCTTCCTCTGCTGGTCCCCTCCATCATTGCGGGCACCATCTTCACGTTCTCCCTGTCCCTGGGTGACTACATCACCGCGCAGATCGTCGGCGGGACCACCCAGATGCTCGGCACTGTGGTCTACGCCAACGTCGGCGCCGCGAACAACTTGCCGTTTGCCGCCGCGGTGTCGCTGGTTCCGATCGCCATCATCATGTTCTATCTCTTCATCGTCCGCCGTACCGGCGCCCTGAATAACCTGTAGTGAAAGGCGCACCATGAGACTTTCCCGCAGCGCCAAAGCGGTCCTCGGCGTCATTTCCGGGCTCGTGCTCCTGTTCATCTACATCCCGCTGATGCTGGTGGTGGTGAATTCGTTCAATGCGGACCGGACCTTCGGCTGGCCTCCCCAGGGCTTCACGCTGGAGTGGTGGGGCAAGGCCTTTGACTCGCCCGGGGTCAGGGAGGCGGTCGTGTCCTCCTTTTGGGTGGCGGTGGCTGCGACCCTCATTTCGTTGCTGCTGGGCACGCTCCTGGCGCTTTCGCTGCAGCGCTATTCGTTTTTCGGCCGAGACGTCATCAGCCTCCTGGTGATCCTGCCGATCGCGCTGCCCGGGGTTGTCACCGGCATCGCCCTGAACAACATGTTCACTACGATCCTGGGCGTTCCACTGAGCCTGTGGACAGTGGTGATCGCGCACGCAACGTTCTGCATGGTGGCTGTGTTCAACAACGCCATTGCGCGGCTCCGCCGAATGAGCGCCGGCCTGGAGGAAGCCTCCGCCGATCTCGGCGCCGGTGTGTTCACGACCTTCGGCCTGGTGACATTCCCGCAAATGCGTTCTGCCCTGCTGGCCGGCGGCCTGCTGGCCTTCGCGCTGAGCTTCGACGAGATCATCGTCACCACCTTCACGATCGGGGCCGGTGAGACCACGCTGCCGATCTGGATCCTGCAAAACCTCTTCCGCCCCAACCAGGCGCCCGTGGTCAACGTCGTGGCTGTGGTGCTGATCGTGGTCTCGATCGTTCCCATCTGGCTCGCGCAGCGGCTCGCGGGGGACGCGGTAGGCGTCAGCGGGGCCCGTGCGAAGGCGGACCAGGGCTAATCAGCGCCGGTCTCCGCCTCAGGGTCGATGGACACCACCGCCAGGAAGCCGCGGCCCAGGACTTCCGGCGTCGCGGCGTCGGCGCCGACGACGGCGTCGTAGCGGTTCAGTTCGACGCGCTCCGTCTCCGGAATGTCTGTGGCCGGCAGTCCCGTCGGCCCGCCGGCGCTGCCGGCGCCGGCCAGGACGCCGCCCGCGGCCCCCGGGCTGACGGTCGCCTGGCCCTGCAGGAGGATGCCGAACTGGCCCGCGAACACCGGATGGGCGCGCTTCTTGGACAACTCGATGATGGATGTGTAGCCCTTGAAAGAGCCGTTGCGGGTGATGACGTTCAGGTCCCGGATGTCTCCGGTTGGGAGGGCCCCGGCAGACTCCGCGTCGCCGGAGAACCGGAACGGGCGGTACTTCTCGAGCGGGTGCTCGGCGCCGTCCACGCTCAGGAGCAGCAACTCGCCGTCAACGACGGTCAGCACCCGGTCCATCCCGGCGAAGGTGGAGAAGGCGCCCGCCTTGGAAACCTCGGCAATGCTGACACGCCAGTCCCACGCGTCGTCCGGCGCAGCGGTTTGCCGGGAGGCTTGCGCGGGCGGGGTCCGGGGATGCCGCGCCAGTTCCCGGGTCACCCCTCCGCCGTTGCGCCAGGGGATTGCTTTGAGCTCGGCATAGCGGATGATCTCCATGGCCTCAGCCTATCCTCCGGGCGCCGACGCAAAGTCGGCGGCGGCGGCCCGGTCTTGCTAACGTCAGAGGCAGGAAGCGCGCGGAAGGAGCCCGAATGTTTGTCAAAGTGTGCGGTCTCAGCACCCCGGATTCGGTCCGTGCCGCGGCCGACGCCGGCGCGGACGCCGTCGGCTTCGTCCTGACCCGCAGCCCCCGGGAGGTCACCCCGGAACAGGTCCGGAACCTTCTGGGCCACCTCCCGCACGGGCTGCCCGCGGTGGGCGTGTTCCGGCACGAGCCGGCCGCCGACGCAGTGGCCATCGCCCGCCAAGCCGGCCTGGTCTGGATCCAGTTGCACGGCGACCGGTCACCCGCGGACGTCCGGACAGCCCACGACGCCGGGCTGAAGCTGATCCGTGCGGTCACCATGGATGCCGCCCCGGAAGCGTTCGACGACTGGGGCGAGGACCTGCTCCTGATCGACGCCGCTGTCCCCGGCTCCGGCGAAGCCTGGGACTATGGCTCCGTCCAGGCGTTGGCCCTGCACGGACGGAGGTGGCTCCTCGCCGGCGGTCTCGATCCTGCCAATGTGGCCCGGGCAGCGGTGGAGGCCGGGGCCTGGGGCGTCGACGTCTCCTCCGGCGTCGAATCGGCACGCGGCATCAAGGACCTGGCCAAGATCGGGGAATTCGTGCGGGCAGCCAAGTCTGCGGGATGAGGCCGGGGGTGAGGCAGGGGTGCGGCACAGGGGTGCGGCACAGGGCACGGCGCGACTGGACGTCACCGGCCCGGGGGTTGGACGGCCCCGCAAACACGCAGCGGAATGGCAGCAGGGGACGGTTCCCCTGCTGCCATTCCCGTGACCTCCCGGAGTCAAGCGTTCCTCTCGGTGCCTGTACCCGTCGTCGTCGGGTCACTGCCTAGGAGCGCTTGATGATCAGGTGATCGATGTATTCGTCACCCTTTTGCCGGTCGTGCTCGGCCCCCAGCTGAACCTTGCTCAAGCTGCTCCCGAGCATGTTGACGCTCGTGCTGCTGTAGCGCTGCACGCCGTCGAACCACACCTGGATTGTCGACGCGGCGCCGTTGGCCGTCACCCGCATGCTGACGCTGTGCCAGGCGCTGAGCGAAATGCTGCCTGAGATCAGCTTCGTGTAGACAAAGGTGCCGTTCGGTGCCGTCACGCGCAGCCACAGCTGCCCGTTGCTGTTGTAGCGGTAGATGTCGGCAACCCGGGTGGACCCGGAGAAGAAGCGGAAGTACGGAACATCATTGCCTGAGACGCCGGCAACGGTGATATTGAACCGGCCGTCTGCGTACGAGGTCTTGGTGCCCGAGGGGAACGCCGGAGTGGAAAGGTTTGCGACGGACCCGGCGTCCGTGGTCACGTGCAGCTTGGCTGAATGCGTCCCAGCGTAGTACAGGGAGCTGGAAACAGCCGCCGTGCCTGTCCCCGATACCACGGGGATGAGGCCGCAGAGGCCGCCGGACTCAAAACCTGTGGCGATCGCAACGGTGCCGGGATAGGTGTTTGTCGGGGCCGGGCTGCAGCTTGCGGCGTTCGCAGCCGGCGCCGAGCCAAAAACAAGGGAACCTGCTACGAGTAATCCGAGTGTCCCCGCTGTGCTGAGTGCTTTGAGTTTTCTCATTGACTTCACTTTCCGTGAATGGTTCGACTTATTCATGTAGTGCGCCCGCGCCGCGGCAGCGGGCGCACTGGCTTCCGTCACGCCAACTGCACCAACTGCACGACCCCGGAGATGCCGACTACCGCCAGCAGTGCTCCAGTGATGATCACCACGGGCCGGGGCAGGGCCTTGTCCGGCTTCAACACGCGCAGCACATCGCAACTCACGAGCGCCGCCACTGTGGCCAGTCCTGTCAGAAAAATGATCATTTCGCACGCACCAGGGAGCGCTGGGGCCTCTTGAGCTCAAGGCCCAGGAAGGCGAGGGTCAGGATCGACAGGACGCATACGCCCGCCGGCGGCGACCAGAGCCGCGCATAGATCATCGCCGTCGCCACGAGGGTGGACATCGCGAGGCTGAAGGCAATTGCGATGGCGATGCTGAGGGGGAGCGCGCCGGTGGCCTGGGCTGAGCGCGGAGGGTCGAGGCGCAGGAGCAGGACCAGTGCGGTCCCCGGGCCGGCCAGCATCAGCAGCCCTACCACCGCCAGGCGCAGCCCCTCAGGGCCGATAAACGAGAGCGGGATGGCCGCGACGGCGATGGCCGCCGTCGCGTAGCTCACGTAGCTGCGTTCACTTGCCATTGCTAACTCCTTCGATATGAAAGATCACGCCGCCGGGGTTTTCAAATACCTTTGTCCAACCCGGACCGGTGGCGCATGTGGCGATAAAACGTTGAAGGTCGCCAGCGGGAGCCGTGCCGCGAAGCTCCGCTGCCTGCTGCTGGCTGTTCGTGACGATGAGGTACGCGCCCGACTTGTGGGCGATTTGGTTGGCTGCGTCGCAGCTGAGCGGTGCGGCGTTAGGAGCGGGCTCGGCAGCAACGAGCGCCCGGTAGTCATAATCCGCGTAGTGCTGGAATCTCCACGGGGTGTTGCGAACTGCCTCGATGAGGACTGAGCCTTTGGGCGCAGTCGAATAGAGGTGGTCCACCACAGCGAGTTCGTCGTTGTTGAAGCTCTCCATGCCGTCATTTCCGTACCGGGTAACAACCGTGGTCGTCGCCAGGACCGCGCCCATCAGCAGCAGTCCGAGGGCTCGCTTCAGGCCCAGCCCTGCGGCTTTGTCTGACATCAGCGGCAGCACGGTCAGGCACACTGCAAACGGCAGGCTGAAAAGGTACAGGCGCAGGAGAAGCTCACCGCCATACTGCTGGAGGGGAATCAGCAGCAGCGGCGCCACCGCTCCGGCCGCGGCGGCAAGCCACGGCGCCTTCCGCCGGTAGCCCACAAAGGCGCCGACGGCAGCGAGAATCCAGACCAGTGCAACCTCGGCCATGCGGGTGTAGACCACGAACACATGGGCATCACTGCCTGAGACTCTCGCGCTCAGCGCACCGACGCTGTTGGCACCAATGTCACCGAGCGAACCGAAGAGCTGGCCGAAGTGCCCCTGCAGGAACGCTGAAGCAGCAAATAGCAGCCAGCCCACGGGCAGGACCACGGCAAGAACGGGCAGGAAGCGCAACCGGAGGCGGCCGGTCAGGAGCATCGCGGCCAGGATGGGGATCACGGCGAAGGGGCTGAGCTGATGTGAAGCCGTCATGGCCAGCAGGAACAGCGCGCAGACCACAACCAGGGCCGCCGCATCCGCCCTGGGCGGTTCAATGACCCCATATCTGGGCACCGCGCCGTCCAGCTTGCTGACGTTCCGGGCAAGCCATCGGGAGAACCGCGTCCGTTCCGTGGGCCATGCCCATCCGCCAAAGACGCTCAACAGGCACGCCAGCAGGGTGAGCATGAGGACGAACGAATATGCCTGCGGCGACAGGTAGTCCTGGCCAATCCAGCTGCTCAGGTAGAAGATCCAGACAGCCGCCCAGGAGTGGCGCGGATTTGCGGTCAACCTGCGGGCCAAGGCCAGAAGCGGTGCCAGCATGAGGATGTTAATCCCTACCGGCGCCCACGTCGCGATGCCGATGAGGTCCTTGGCTCCCGTCGCGCCGGAGACCATTGCCAAAAGGTTAAAGAATCCGGGCCAGTTGAAATACGCGTCCAGGCTGGTATCCAGTTGCCCCGATTGGGCGATGTTGTCGGCAATGCCCATGTGACGGAAGCTCGCCTCAAGCCGGGGGAGTCCGTGGATGATGGGGTCGGCGCCGTCCAGGATCACCACCGTGACCAGAAGCTGCCAGGTCAGAAGCGTCGGAAGGAGGCGGCGGAGGCTCAAAGAGCCAACGAATCCGGCCAGGCTGAGCGCGAGCGCCACGAAGTACGCCGGGGGGAGGGCAAGAATCAGTCCGGCCCCGCCGATCAGAGCGGGATCGACCTGGGTCATGCTCCAGACGCCGAGGATAAGAGCGGCCGCCGCTGTCGCCGCCAAGGCACCGATATGCCACGTCGGGGTTAGCCCGAGGTTGCGGTGGGTGGGCGGTTTGGCGCCGCTATACCGCGCGCTCGCATCATGCCGGTGGGCGGTGTTCGTGTTCACGGGGGGGCTTGCTGCCGTTTCGCGTGTCATGATCTCTCGTTTCAGGTCGGCTGGTGGCGCGCCGCTGAAGGAATCTCGCCCGCCGCGGCGGCGGACTTCCCTCGGGTCAGGGTGATAAGCCGCCGAGCGGCGATCAGCGATGCCGTCGCTTGTGCAACGGCCCAGAGCACGGAGACTCCCGTGAGGCCGTATTGCTGGGCCACGGCCGCGGCGGGGGCCACGACCAGGATGGCGACCAGGGTGGCGACGATCGTGGATTCGAAAAGTCGCCCTTGGGCCCGGCACAGCCCGTAGTAGACCTGGGTCACGCAGCTCAGGAGCAGTGCCGGAACGAGTACGGGAAGAAGGACCCACTCGGACGCGTACTGCGACCCGAGAAAGCCCAGAAGCAGGGGGCCGGCAAGAAGCAGGATCAGCCCGGCTACGACGGTGAGCAGGAGACTGGCGCGGAGCGCGGAGCCGACGAGGCCCGGCCGCGCCCGCGTTCCCGCCAAGGACGTTTGCAGCGTGAACCCGGCGGACTGCGGCACGAAGAACACCGCGGAGGCCATCATCCACACCACGTACCACGCGGCGGTTGGGGCGGCGCCCAGAGTGGCTGCAACAATGAGCGGAAGCACGTACCCGGGAGCGCGGTCCGCGAGCATGAGGGCATGGTTGGGAAGCCCCGGCTTCAGGAGTTTCAGGGCCGGGCGGGGCCGAAAACCATGCTTCCAGTCGGGGGATACCTTGGCCCGGCCAAGCTGGCGCAAGCCCACGAGGACACTGGCCAGCGCCCCGGCCGCAACCGCGCCCACAACGGCCGCCAGGTCACGGAGCCCCACCGCGAAGGCCACGACCAGGACCGCGAGCTGGACGAGGCTTTGCGCCAGGCTCCTGACCAGGGTCCGGTCGGCACGTTGCTGTGCTACCCCTACGTGGTCAAGCTGGTAGGCGCTCGCGGCAAGCAGCGCCGTGGCCAGGAAGAGGCCGGTGACCAGGGGATCGTTCCAGGCCTCGCCCACGCCGGTGCCGAGCCAGTGCGTAACGATGACCAGCAGGGCCGCGCCAAACAGGGTGAATGCGGCAACTGTGAGCAGGCTGGTGGCGATGAGCCGCCGTCCGCCGTCGGTTTCGGCGGGCAGAAGCGTCAGCGTGGCCGGCCCAA
Organism: Arthrobacter sp. YAF34; assembly: GCF_052113245.1. Classification (NCBI taxonomy): domain Bacteria; kingdom Bacillati; phylum Actinomycetota; class Actinomycetes; order Micrococcales; family Micrococcaceae; genus Arthrobacter; species Arthrobacter sp. YAF34. Next base: position 55,434 of record NZ_JBFRCV010000010.1, on the reverse strand, counting down.
CGCCGAGCATCCCCAGTTGCACGGTCAGGAGAGCACCAGAAACCACCGCCGAGCCGAGGCCTATTTCCGCCGGTGGCAGCACGAGGGCCGCGAGCGCCCAGAACAGGAATCCCGTCACCATGGGGGCAATCCTCGCTGCGGCTAACCAGGCAGCATTCCCTCCGACCGAGATGGGTTTGTGGGCCGGCCGCAGGAGTTCCCCGAACATGGCCCGGTAATTGTAGAGGAAGAATCCCATCCAATAGGGCAGGAAGCGCGGCGCGCGGAACAGGGACAGGCCCACACCCCGCACGGTGGCCAGCAGAGGCAGGAGCATGAGCCAGCCGTGGCGCCGGTGCTTGCGGACGGTCCGGGCCGTTCCGGCCCCATCCTGGAGCCACTGGTCCCGGGCATAGTCGAACGTGTCGCCGAACCGGTGCCTGACCACGACGGAGTCCGAGACGCCCAGGTGGTAGCCCGCCTGTTCCAAACGGATCCTAAGCTCCACGTCTTCCCCGGAGCGGAAGTCATCGTCGAAGCCGACCGCGAGGAGCACGTCGCGGCGCATCAGCGTCGCGCTGACGCCGAACCAGCTGCGCACCCGGCTGTGGTTATGGTGCCACGCCAGCGCCGCGCCCCAGTACCCGGGGCCGTCGGCCTCGCTGGCCAACCCGAACTGCAGGCCGTCGTATCCGCCGGACTCGAATTCGGCCAGCAGGCTGCGCAGGCTATCCGGCGGAAGGACGACGTCGGCGTCGATCAGGGCGACGACCTCACCCGTGGCGCGCCGGGCGCCCAGCATGCGTGCGGCCGGCAGGCCGCTGCCCTCGTCGGAGATGACGGTTGCCCCGCATTCGCGGGCGATCGCGGCCGTGTCATCAGTCGAGCAGCCGTCGACCACGATCATTTCGTGCGGGTGTTGGCTGCGGATGGATTCCAGGCACTCAGCCAGCCAGGGCGCGGCATTGCGCGCGGGAACAACAACCGACACCAACAGATCGCTCACGTTGCCTCGCCTCACTCATCCAGTTTTGAGCGGACCAGGTTCGCGATGTAGTCAGAGGCCTGGTCCGCGGACCAGGCGGCCGGCAGCCGGAGCAGCCAGCAGGGAACGTCTTCCAGGGCCCGCCGCACCACAGCCGCCTTCTGCCCGAAATGCTCCTCCAAGGGGACGAGGCTGGTGGCGCCGAGGGCCTCAACGAGCCGCCGCGACACCATGGGCAGCTCGGAATGGAAGTTGCCGACTATCCGGGACGTCATCCACTCCGCGCTCCGTGCTTCCAGCCGTGCGTCCGCCCCGTCGAAACGTTCCAGGAAGATGGCCAGCTGGGTTGGCGCCGCCGAGGAAATCCGCTGGGCACCGAAGACGTGCTCCGGCTGAACCATGCGGTGCTCGGGGGACCAGCGCCGGGTGAACGCGGCCGTCTTGGGATACCGGACAATGACAGGATGGACCGCCGTGGCGAGGTGGGCCACGGGGGTTGTCAGCCATCCGGGGGCCAGGGGCTTGCGCGTCCCCCGGAACATGTCCGGGTAGATGGCGCGGTGGTGGGGTTTGATGAACATCGGTTTGGCGTAGCCCATGAGCATTCCGCCGGCGCCCATGAATGCCCAGTCGTCGGCCATGAACCGCACGTCCTGCATGGCGACCAGCTTCGCCACCGTGCTCGTCTTCCCGACGCCGCCCCAGGCCGGCAAGAGCACCCCCGAGCCGCGGAAATCCACCACCGCGGCATGGATCATGGCCGTCTCGTCCCGGACGCACAGACGGTCCAGGAGCGGAATCACGGAGGTCAGGAGCTCACCGGCGCCTTCGATCCGGTACCCGTCCTTCGTTTCGATAATCTGGACGCGGTCTGCCGGAATGTACAGCGATTCCCCGGTGAAGCGGTAGGCATCCTCGGCGTGCGACTGCCCGAAGACTTGCGAGATTTTTCCGCCGATGCTGATCCGGCGTGGCGCATGCGACTCACCCAGGAACGGGGCGAGCATATCCCGCAGCTGCGGCTCACCCGGGGTGCCTGGCTCCACATCGATGCCCACAATTCCGTGGACGTCGAAGGAGGCTCCGGCGGGGGCGCTGGTCGGCTGTTTCACGTCGCGTTCAGACTGGCTCATAGTCCAAGCTTTCTGGGTTCGGGTTCCTGCGGTCAGGCGGATCCGGCTGCAAACGCTGCACCAAGCGGTGAGCGAGGGAGAAGTGAGCGGGGGAGTTGTGGCCGGGCATCTCTTCCGGAATGTTCACTGGACTTCCCTCCATGGCTCTTCCGGCGCCACAGGGACCGGTTTTTGCGGGGCGGGCGTGGCGGGCAGCCGGCGGCCTCGGACATAACCGGTGGCAGTGGCGCCGAGCACGGCGATGATGGCCGCGGCCCGGCCGAGTCCGGCCCTGTCCTCGCCGCGGAGCCAGCCGCTGACGCCAGCAAACACCGCTCGGGGCAGGATCTGCCGGACATAGCGCCGTTCCGGCCCCAGCGCCCGTTTGTGGCCGACCACCTTGCTGACCTGAGCCTTGGAGATCCCTTCCGACCAGGAACGTTCAAGCATGTAGCGCAAGGTGCCGCGGCCGGGGGGAACGTGGTGGTGGACCAGGGCCGCGGGCTCGTAGACCACCCGGGATCCGGGTGCCCCGAGGACGGCACGGATGCACAACTCGGTCTCCTCGCAGCCCAGCGGAACGGCGCCCTGGCGTCCCAGCGCGGTGTTGAACCCGCCCACACGGTTCAGGACATCGGCGCGGAAGGACATGTTCGCCCCGATGACGTTGCGGACCTCGGCGGCGACTTTGGGCATCCCCCGGTAGGTGCAGCCGACGATCCAGTCGAGCTCGTTGGCGAAGTGGGACGGCCGCCCGGCTTCCCAGAGCGGTTCAACGCGGCCGCCCACCGCCAAGACGTCGATGTCGTCGTACAGGGCGCCGAGCCGCTCGAGCCAATCGGGCGCGGCCTCGGCGTCATCGTCGAGAAACGCCACGATCTCTGCCTTGGCGACGGCAGTTCCGGTGTTCCGGGCCCCGGAGAGACCCTTGGGTCCGTTGTTCTCCACGATCACTGCGTCCGGGACGGTAAAGATCAGCCGCTTGTACAGTTCCACGTTGTAATCAACGACGACGATCGTCTGCTTGGGCGGGACACTCTGGGTTCTGACCGAGTCCAGGGCGCCCATCAGCCTGTCCCATCGGTCCTCCGAATAGGAGCAAATGACCACAGATACGGACGGACTGCCGGAGTGCTCGGACATCCTACTCACCTGCCTGGAGGCCAAGAACGCTGCTGGGATCGGTAGGAACGTGCGGGAACACCGCGTTGGGATACTTGTACTTGACTCGTCGCAGGGCTTCGGGGCGGGCCCCGGCGGTCGGCGCCTCCCAGCTCACCCGCTCGCGGGCAAGAGTGCGGAGAACCCTCCATCCGTCCCGGAACGTGTGCAGATTCGACTGACCGGAGATGCGGGACAGCTCGTGGCTGGGTACCTCGGCGATGCGCAGGCCGGCCCTTGAGGCCCGCACGATCAGTTCCGTTTCGATCTCGAAGCCGTCCGACTTCAGCTCCAGGATGTCAACGCATTCGCGGCGGAGGGCGATGTAGCCGTAGCAAAGGTCTGAGTAGTCGCTGTGGAGAACGGCGTTCGCCAGTCCGGTGAGCATCTTGTTTCCGCTGCTGCGCAGCCACGTGAGGTCATCCGAGCCGCCGCCCGTCACGTAACGGGATCCTTTGACGAAGTCGTATTCGTGCTGCAGCGGAGTAACGAGCCAGCCGATTTCCTGGGGGTCCATGCTGCCGTCGCCGTCGAGCATGACGATGATGTCCCCGGAGGCCGCGGCAAATCCGGCGCGCACCGCGTTTCCCTTGCCCGGGCGGGTTTCTGCCACCACCACGACGTCCAGGCGCAGGGCGCGTGCGACGTCGACAGTGGCGTCCAAGGAACGACCGTCGACAATGACCACCTCATCCACATATGAGGGCATACGCCGCAGAACCCACGGCAGGTTCATCGCCTCGTTCAACGTGGGAATCACCACGCTGACGGACGGATTTGCCGGCGGAGGCGTCGTTTGTGGGCGCACGCTCGGCTTGAGATTTGGGATGGACACTGGCCTCACCACTCAATCGCGTATTCTGTTTGCCTCAACTGCAGCGTTTTCCGGCCCCACGCACCCGGAATTAGACCCAAACTGACGCTGATCAATTGTCGACAACTTAGTTAATTACCCCAGGGCTTAAAGTTTGGTCACGGCACCTTGCATTAACCTTGGATTAACTTGAAGCTTCAATTAAAACTGTGGCGGAGCGGTTGATGGCGGGTTGCCTCCGTGCCAGACTGGCCGAATGTGGACACCCGTTCAAAGGGGGCGCGTGCCGGAAGGCCGCCGGCGTCCCCTCTCTTTCCGGACCATGGTTGTTGCCGCCGTGGTGGTGGTCCCGGCGCTGGCGGCGTGCGGGGCAGACGCGGGCCCTGCGGGCGAGCGGCCGATGTTCACCTCCGTTTCGGCGTCCCCTGCGTCGCCGGCGTCGCCTGGAGACTCGCCAGCGGTTCCGTCCGCCGCGCCGGACGCCGGATCCCAGGCCTCGGCCGCCCCGACGGCGGTGCGTGGCCAGACCCCGCCAAGCGGTGCCGCGTCGGCGGCCGCATCGGCCCCGGGCAATGGGACTGCACCGCAGTCGGGGATGGCCCAGAACTCGGCACGGACCACGGATGTGACCAAGTCCGCTAATCTGCCCGGCTGGAAACAGGTCTTCGTCGAGGACTTCTCCGCCGGCGATGTCCCGCTCGGTGGCTTCCCGGGCCCGCTCTACAGCGCCAAGTGGAGCGCCGGCTACACCGACGGGACACCGGACACTGCCGGGCAAAAGCCAAAGCCCCTCGGCGGGAAGTCTGGCTACTACCCGTCGAAGGTGCTCAGCGTCCGCAACGGAACCCTGGATTGGTACCTGCACTCCGAAAATGGGATCTCGATGGGGGCGGCGCCGATGCCGAAGTTCCCCAACACCAGCTCCAACCCGGCGCGCGCCAACAGCCTGCTCCGCGGCCGGTACTCGGTCCGGTACCGGGCCGACGCCATACCCGGGTTCAAGACCGCATGGCTTCTGTGGCCGGACAGCGGCGTCTGGCCCCGGGATGGCGAGGTGGACTACCCCGAGGGGGACCTGGCCAGCATCATTTACGGCGCTGTGCATTTCGCCCGGAACGGCCGGGACGCGTTCGAGAAATTGGATTCGGACCAGTCCGTAACATCGTGGCATGTGGCCACGATGGAGTGGAGTCCCGGCCGGGTTGAGTTCTTCTTGGACGGCCGGTCCCTGGGGGTCAGCACCAAGGCGCCGACGACGCCCATGCACCTGATCCTGCAGACCGAGTCCTGCCTGACCGGCTGCCCGGCCCCCGCGGCGAGGGGCCACGTTTCGCTCGACTGGATCAGCATCTGGGTGCCGGCCTGAGCCGCACGGCCTACCGCCGGCGCACCGTGAAGGAATCCGAAAAGGCGTAACCGTCTGCGGGGACGAACCGGGCGGCCAGTTCATCCGCCGTGGCCGTGACATCGAGTGTCCCGAAGGCAGGATCCTGGTTCTTGCCGGAGGTGCTGGCGAAATACCGCATTTCCGGGTCATCGGCATGCACGTTGTAGAGTCCGACGCCCCCAACTCCCACCGTGGCGAACACGGTTCCCGAGCCTTGGACCATGGAGCCGTCCGTGTCGGCCAGACATCCGGAGGTGAAGCTGGCGGGGACGAGTTGCGCGCAGTCCGCGCCCGTGGCCAGTTGATGCGTCCGCTGATAGACATGGTCGTGGCCGGACAGGACCAGGTCCACTTTCTTTTCGATCAGCATGTTCGTGAAGTCCTGCCCGGCCAGACAGCCGTAATTGCCGACGCTCAGGCAGGGGGTGTGCATGCCGACCACCGTCCACGGGATCTTCTGCGATTTGGCCTCGTCGATGGCGTCCGCGGTCCAGCGCCAGCGCTCGCTGTCCCGGGAATAGTCCAGCGGCTGCCCGTCCCGGAATTCGATGCCGGGGGAGACCAGAATGAAGCGGACAACGGGATTCCGGGCGGGGACGTCCACCCGCCACTGGGTGCCGTATTCGCCCTGGACGCCCGGCAGCTTGTTGGGCAGGCACTGCACATACTTCTCAATGTCGCCGTCGTGGCCGTCACTCTCATGGTTCCCGGTCACCAGCTGGTAGGGGAAGTCCTCACCGAGACGGGCCGTGACCATGTCGCAGAACTGTTGTTCGAGCCCGGCTTTGTACGCGAAGTCGCCAAGCGTGAGGTTCAGCTGGGGAGCGAGGCCGGCAACGACGTCGAGCACCTTTTTGGCGCCCGTGCTGACGCCGATGTCGCCCTGGGCGGTGAAGTGCACAGACTCTCCCGGCGACGGCGCGGCATTGGTCGACGGCGTGCCAGGACCCGGGGACGGCGGTGCCGGGATCGACGACGGCGTGCCGGGACTCGACGACGGGGCCGGGCCCGGGGGCCCGGGCAGGCACGCGGAGAGCAGCAGGGCGATGCCCAGCAGGCACGCGCCTTGACCCGCCTTGCCATGTTTCCCCAGGGACCTGGCCACGATTCCTCACATCATTTGGTTGAACAGGATTGAGCGGGTGATGCAGTGCGAACATGGGTGATTGCCCGGCATTTACAGGCCAGAGTAGTCCGGCCGCGGAACGATGGCCAGAGAACCCGCTGCCCCCACATTGCGGATGCAGGCTCCGGTCCGGCGCCCACGTCCAGCCAGCCGGACGACCCAGCGCCCCGCGTCAAGGGCCGGCGGGACCCTAGCCCGGGACCGGCTTCCTCGTTAGCATGCTGGGTGGGGGAACACCCCGATCGCCCCGGCGGGACAGGCCCGCCCGTGCTCGAAGGAGACCGTTGTGACACTGCCCGAAGGCTTGACCCCCGGAGTGTGGACGCTGGACATGTCCCACAGCGAAATCGGTTTCACCGTCCGCCATGCGGGCATCAGCAAGGTCCGCGGACGGTTCAACGAGGCCACCGCCGAGGCAAGGGTGCGCGAGTCCCTGGCGGATGCCAGCCTGCACGCCACGATCAAGACGGCCAGCTTTGATTCAGGGGACGCCAACCGCGACGGCCACGTCCGCGGTCCGGACTTCTTCGACGTTGAGAAGTACCCGGATATGACGTTCCGGGCCACCGCGATCCGCGGCGACGGGGAAGACTATGTGCTGACCGGCGAGCTGACGATCCGCGGCGTCACCAAGCCCGTGGAGCTCGAGGTCGAGTACACGGGTGTCGCAGTGGACCCCTTCGGCGCCACCCGGGCCGGCTTCAGTGCCGAGGCGGAGATCAGCCGGAAGGAATTCGGCCTGACTTGGAACGCCGCTCTGGAAGCGGGCGGGCTGCTGGTCAGCGACAAGGTCAGGATCAACGTTGAAGCCGCCATGGTCAAGCAGGCAGATGCCTAGCAACCGGCCCGAAGGCCGGGGATTATTCCGGGGCGGCCCGTAGCGCCAATGTCACTCCCACGGGCGAGAATGGATCCATGAAGACACTCTTGAACCTCATCTGGCTGGTTTTTGGCGGCCTGTGGCTGGCCCTCGGATACTTCTTTGCAGGCATCGTCTGCTGTCTGCTCATCGTCACCATTCCGTGGGGGCTGGCCTCGTTCCGTATCGCGTCCTACACCCTGTGGCCGTTCGGCCGCATGGTGGTGGACAAACCCGGCGGAACCGGCGTATTTACCCTGTTGGGAAACGTCATCTGGCTGCTTGTGGCCGGGATCTGGATCGCGATCGGGCACGTCGTGACCGCGTTCGCCATGGCCATCACGATTATCGGCATTCCGCTGGCCATCGCCAATCTCAAGCTCATTCCGGTGTCGCTGATGCCGCTGGGCAAGCAGATTGTTCCGAGCAATACACCGTTTGTGCCCACCTACGTCCACGGCCCGCGCTAAAGCGGCAGTGCGGACGGCGGTCCCGGCCGTCACTTCCAAGGAACCGGGGGAGAGGATCATGAGCGAACTGGCGTCCGGCGACACGGACCTCGTGCTGGTCATCGTTCGAGAGTTCAGGGCACCCGTCCAGGTGGTGTGGTCCGCACTCACGGACCCGGACCAGGCTCCGCGGTGGTGGGGTCCGCGCGGCTTCCACGTCCCGCGCGAGAGCATCGATGCCGACCTCGAAGTCGGCGGCCTGTACCGCGCCTGCATGATTCAGGACAGCACCGGGGAGGAATTCTGGTGGAGCGGGGTGCACACGGACATCGAGCCGCCGCATCTGTTCGTGTTCACCCATGCGTGGGATAAACCGGACGGCACCCGTGGGTTCGAGACCGAGGTGACCATCCGGCTCGATGAGATCGACGACGGCACCCAGATGACGTTCACGCAGGGTCCGTTCGACTCCGCGGCCAGCCGGGACCGCCACGGTGAAGGGTGGCGTGAGTCGTTCGACAGGCTCGCCAATCACCTCAGCGTTGCCGCCTGAGCGTCGGCGGCTGCCGGTCCGCGGCCCGGATGCCGTCTACGCGAGTTCGCCTTGGAGGTTCCGCCGGGCGGCCGCCAGCCAGAGTCCGCGGCCGCGCTCGGTATGGAAGAGCGGATCAAGCTGCAGCAGCCGGCGGACGACGGCGGCGCGGCCGGCCGCGAAGTCGGCGTCCCCGATGTGCGCGAAGTCTTCCCGGACGGCGCGCCGGTAGCGGGCGTACGCCTCCGGTTCCCCGCCCAGGACCGAGAGATCGGCGTCGCAGAGCAGGGCGCCGGCAACGTCTCCGGGCTGGGGACTGTGGTCCGCCGTCAGCAGTACCAGGCGCACCACCTCGTCCACCTCTGCGGCCGGAAGACCTGCCTGCCGGAGCCGGTCTGCGGCCAGCCGCGCCGATTCCTCCTCGTCCTGGCCCGCTACGCCGCGGTAGACGGCGTCGTGGAACCACGCGGCCAACACCACGTCCCGGGGCGCATCGGCCGGCTCGCACAGCACGTCCAAAGCCTCCAGCACGGCCAGCAGATGGGTGCGGCCGTGGTAGTTGCGGTGCTCCTCGCCCCAGCGGTCCAGCAGGTCCAGGAAGAGGGCGTCATGGCCCGGCATCGTCGCATTCCAGCGGTTCAGGAGCGGGAGCCTGAGGGCCTTCCCGCGCCTGCGGGCCGGGATCCGGAGACCGCTCTCGATCAACTTGCGGACCAGGACCCGTCCTTCCACCGGGACGGCCCCGGCCGCCACCAGGGCCGCGTGCCGGGACTCGGGGACGTCGTAATGGTCGCCGTCGAACGCGCGATCAGAGATGTCGGCGGCTGCAGCGAAGGCGTGCAGTTCGTCCAGTGAAGTGTCCGAAACAAGGTGGGAAAAGCGCGTTCCGTGGGCAGGCCAAAGAGGCGGATCAATGTAGACGGCCATGGAGGCAGTCTAGCGCCGTCCGAGGACACCGCCCGCCCCTGGGATGCTTATGCGGCTATTTTTCCGTGGAAATACCGTAAATGAGGATTAGAATGGGAGCATGCCCAAGATTCGCATTTCCGAAGCGGCCCGTTTCCTCGGCGTCAGTGACGACACCGTCCGGCGCTGGACCGAGCAAGGAAGCCTGACTCCGCTCAAGGATGATGCGGGCCGGCTGGCCGTAGACGGGCTGGAGCTCGCACAGCTCGCCCGGGAGCAGGCCCAGCTGCCGGAGGACCCCGCCCGGGTGGGCAGCTCGGCCCGGAACCGCTTCGTGGGACTCGTCACGGCCATTACGGCGGACACCGTGATGGCGCAGGTCGAGCTGCAATGCGGGCCGTTCCGGGTGGTGTCCCTGATGAGCAGCGAGGCGGTGCGTGATCTCGGCTTGGAGCTCGGTTCCGTCGCCACCGCCGTGGTGAAGGCCACCACCGTCATCATCGAAACGCCCAAAGGAAAGAGCCTCATATGAGACTGCCGCGCAAGCCTTCCGCGCTGATCGTCGCCGTCCTGCTCGCTACCGTCCTGGCTGCGTGCGCGGCCGGGGCGCCCGGCAGCGGGCCGGGTGCGGCATCAAGCACTGGAGCCCCGACCCCTGGCTCAGGGGAGGGGGGCAAGCTGTCCGGAACCTTGACGGTCTTCGCTGCGGCCTCGCTGAAGGCAACTTTCACCAAACTGGCGGCCGAGTTCGAGGCGGCGAACCCGGGCACCAAGGTTGCGCTGAGCTTCGCCGGGTCCTCCGACCTCGTCACCCAGATCAGCCAGGGGGCCCCGGCGGACGTTTTTGCCTCGGCGGACACCAAGAACATGGCCAAGCTGGCCGACGCCGGGCTGCTGGACAGTGCCGCAAGGAACTTCGCCACCAATGTCCTGGCAATCGCGGTCCCGCCCGCCAACCCGGCGTCGGTCGCTTCCTTCGCCGATCTTGCCCGTCCCGGGCTCCGGGTGGTGGTCTGCGCCGGGCAGGTCCCGTGCGGCGCCGCGACCGTCGCGGTGGAGAAGTCCACGGGCGTGACGCTGAAACCGGTCAGTGAGGAATCCTCCGTCACCGACGTCTTGGGCAAGGTCACCTCGGGCGAGGCCGACGCCGGCGTCGTCTATGTCACGGACGTCAAGACCGCCGGAGACAAGGTCAAGGGGATTCCGTTCGCTGAAGCGGACAAGGCCGTCAATACCTACCCCATCGCCACGGTCGGCGCCAGCAAGAACAAGGAACTGGCCGCGGCCTTCGTTGCGCTGGTCACCGGTGCCGAAGGCAGGAAAGTCCTGGGCGATGCCGGATTCGGCGCGCCGTGAGGCACGCATGAGGCACGGCTACCCGGGCGTCCCGCGCTGGATCTATGTCCCCGCCGCGGCGGGCGCCGTGTTCGTCCTGCTGCCCCTCGCCGCCGTCGTCGCGAAGGTCAACTGGCCCCAGTTCCTCCCGCTGGTCACCTCCGAATCGTCCCTGACCGCCCTGGGGCTGAGCCTGCGCACCTCCGCGGCCAGCACGTCGCTGTGCATCGTGCTGGGCGTGCCGCTGGCGCTCGTCCTGGCCCGCGGAGAGTTCCCCGGGCAGCGGCTGCTCCGTTCTTTCGTGCTCCTCCCGCTCGTCCTGCCGCCCGTCGTCGGCGGCATCGCGCTGCTCTACACCTTCGGCCGGCAGGGGCTGCTCGGACGGACGCTGGAACTGGCCGGCATCCAGATCGCCTTTTCGACCACGGCCGTGGTCCTGGCCCAGGCCTTCGTCGCCCTCCCGTTCCTAGTGGTGAGCCTTGAAGGCGCGCTGCGCTCGGCCGGGAGCCGGTACGAGGCCGTCGCCGCGACGCTGGGGGCCCGCCCCACCACGGTGCTGCGCCGGGTGACCCTCCCGCTGGTGCTGCCCGGGCTGGCCTCCGGCGCCGTGCTCTCGTTCGCTCGCAGCCTGGGCGAATTCGGTGCCACACTCACGTTCGCCGGCAGCCTGCAGGGCGTCACCCGCACCCTGCCGCTGGAGATCTATCTGCAGCGCGAGACCGACGCCGACGCCGCCGTCGCCCTTTCGCTCCTTCTTGTCGCGGTGGCTGTCGCCGTCGTCGGGCTGTCCTACCGCGGTGCGGGGGCGGTCGGCACGCAAGGCCCGGGGGCGGCGGAGCGCGCGCCGCGCGAGGGGATGCCCGAGGCTGCGTTGGAGCGGGTGGCGCCTTGAGCGTCCATATTGAGGCCGCCATCGCCGCCCGCGGCTTCGACGTCTCCGTGAGCCTGGCGCCGGGCGAAACCTTGGCCGTGCTCGGTCCCAACGGGGCCGGAAAGTCCACGCTGCTCTCCGTCATGGCAGGCCTGCTCCGCCCGGATACGGGCAGCGGCGAGGTGGACGGCAAGGTCCTGTTCCATCTCGGTCCCGGGGCCAACACCTGGACTGCTCCCTACCGCCGCGGCACCGCCCTCCTGGCCCAGGAGCCGCTGCTGTTCCCGCACCTGAGCGTGCTCGACAACGTGGCCTTCGGGCCCCGAAGCGCCGGCGTGGCCAAGGCCGCGGCCCGGGAAACCGCGCGGCACTGGCTGGCCGAAGTCGACGCGGCGGACCTCGCCTCCCGGCGGCCCGGGGAGCTCTCCGGCGGCCAGGCGCAGCGCGTGGCCGTGGCGCGTGCGCTGGCGGCGGACCCCGGCGTGCTGCTGCTGGATGAACCCATGGCGGCCCTCGACATCCACGCCGCGCCGCTGCTGCGCCGGCTGCTCAGGCGCGTCCTCGCCGGGCGCCGCGCCGTCATTGTCACCCACGACGTCCTGGACGCCTACATGCTCGCCGACCGGGTGATTGTGCTGGAAGGCGGCCGGATCACCGAGGAAGGCCCCGTGCGCGAGGTGCTCCGGCGCCCGCGCAGCCGATTCGCCGCCGGACTGGCCGGGCTGAACCTCGTGGCCGGAGCCGTCACCTCGGCCGGCATCCGGTCGGCCGAGGGCCTGGAAATCGCCGGGCAGCATGATGATCCGCTGGTCCCCGGGCAGGCCGGCGTGGCAGCGTTTCCGCCATCGGCCGTGTCCGTCTTCCTGAGCGAAGCACACGGCAGTCCGCGCAACTCGTTCCGGGTGAGGATCACCGATCTCGAGCCGCACGGCGACCAGATCCGGGTCCGCGCCGGCGAACTGGTGGCCGACATCACGCCGGCCGCCTCCGCGGACCTCGGCCTGGCGCCGGGGCTGGAGGCGTACTTCGTGGTCAAGGCCGCGGCGGTGTCCATCTACCCGGCATAGCTGGTTAGCTTTGGGCGGCGCGAACGGGGTGCTGGCTGACGATGGAGACCCGGTTGAACGCGTTCATCGTGATCGCCAGCCAACTGACCGCGGAGAACTCCTCGAGCGTCAGGTGCTTCCGGGCCTGGGCGCCCTCGTGGTCGCGGGTTCGGGCATCGGAGATGGTGGTGATGGCCTCGGCCAGCGTCAGGGCGGCACGTTCCTTGTCGGAGAAAAGCGTGGTGTCGCGCCAGGCGGCGAGGACGGCCAGTCGCTGGGCCGACTCGCCGCCCTTGACGGCATCGCCCACGTGCAGGTCCAGGCAGAAGGCGCAGCCGTTGATCTGCGAAATACGGACATTGAGCAACTCGATCAGCTTCCCGTCCAGTCCCGCCTCCTCGGCCGCTTCCTTGGCTTTCAGCCCAAGCCCGTTCAGTGCGCGCCAGGCCGCCGGGTGCTGCTTGTCCAGGAATACGCTCCGGTGCTCGGGATTCTGCGGTGCCGCCGACTCATTCATGGATTCCACAATACCGACGAGCTTCTTTGCGGCCCGGAGCGTCGTGTGACAATTTTGTCAAACATGTGACAAAGTTTCGGAGTGGGAGTGTTTGGTTCGACGGCCGGTTCCTTGGGGGACCCGGCCGTCGCGCCACTCCTTCCGGATCGGGCTTCGGCTCGCTGAGTCCCAGGGGTTGCCGCGCGACAACTCCCGGCGATCGCCCGGGGCCGGGCTGGACATGTCCAGTGTTCGCGCCCGCCACCGAGGGACATGTCCAGTGGTCGCTCTCGGTAATGAAGATTTTGTCCAGCGGTCACAGCCCGCAGCGCTGAGCATGTCCTTTCCAAGTGCCCGATCCGGCGGACATGCTCACTTTTCGCATCCAGGCGCACGGAGCATGTCCATTCCTGGCATCGAGGGAAGGGCATGCTGGGATTATGTCCATGCTTCGAGGCCAGGGGAGGGCATGTCCCGCAGTGCCAGCGTGCCGGAGTGCCGGCGCCCCGGAGTCCCGGAGCCCCGGAGTCCCGGAGTGCCCGCGCGCCGGAGTCCCGGAGCCCCGGAACGCCGGAGGGCGACGCCGCGGGGACCCCGGCCCTAGACAGCCGTTTCGCTGTCGGCAAACATGGACCCAAAGGAACCTGTCGCAAAGTTGAGCGGAGTAGACTCAACTTCAGTATCAGCATGTTCCCGGAAGGAGCTCTCTTTGGACGCCAAATTCACCACCAAGAGCCAGGAGGCTCTGGCGGCAGCCGCCATGAACGCCTCGACGGCGGGGAACCCCCAGCTCGAACCTGCCCACCTGCTCAAGGCACTCATGGACCAGCGTGAGGGTGTGGCCGTCGCACTCCTCCGCGCCACCGGGACGGACCCGGATTCGGTCAGCGTCCAGGCCAGCACCGCCATCAAGGCCCTTCCGTCCACCTCCGGCAGCTCGGTGCAGCAGCCGCAGTTGTCCCGCGCCGCCCTGCAGGCCATCAAGAATGCCCAGAGCGAGGCCGAACGGCTCGGCGACACCTTCGTCTCCACCGAACACCTGCTGCTGGGGCTCGCCTCCGGAAGCGACGCCGTCGGGAAGCTCATGCGCGACGCCGGCGCCTCCCATGAGGCCCTGCTCGCCGCCCTGCCGGGTGTCCGCGGCGACCGCAAGGTGGACAATGCCGACCCGGAGAACACCTTCCAGGCGCTGGAGAAGTACGGCACGGACCTCACCGCGATTGCCCGTTCCGGCAAGCTGGACCCCGTGATTGGCCGCGACGCCGAGATCCGCCGCATCATCCAGGTGCTGAGCCGGCGGACCAAGAACAACCCGGTGATCATCGGCGAGCCCGGCGTCGGCAAGACCGCCGTCGTCGAAGGCCTGGCCCAGCGGATCGTGGCCGGGGACGTCCCCGAGAGCCTGCGCGGCAAGACCCTGATCGCCCTGGACCTGGCCTCCATGGTGGCCGGAGCCAAGTACCGCGGCGAGTTCGAGGAACGGCTCAAGGCCGTTCTGGAGGAGATCAAGAGCTCCGAAGGCCAGATCGTCACCTTCATCGACGAGATCCACACCGTGGTGGGTGCCGGGGCCACCGGGGACAGCTCCATGGACGCCGGCAACATGCTCAAGCCCATGCTGGCCCGCGGCGAGCTGCGGCTGATCGGCGCCACCACGTTGGACGAGTACCGGGAGAACATCGAGAAGGACCCCGCACTGGAACGCCGCTTGCAGCAGGTCTTCGTCGGCGAGCCCAGCGTGGAGGACACCATCGGCATCCTGCGCGGCCTCAAGGAGCGCTACGAGGCGCACCACAAGGTTGCCATCGCCGACTCCGCCCTGGTTGCCGCCGCCACGCTCTCCAACCGGTACATCTCCGGCCGGCAGCTGCCGGACAAGGCGATCGACCTCGTGGACGAGGCGGCGTCCCGGCTGCGCATGGAGATCGATTCCGCCCCGGAGGAGATTGACCAGCTGCGCCGCTCCGTGGACCGCCTGACCATGGAGGAACTGGCCCTGGCCAACGAGACCGATCCCGCGTCGGTGGAGCGCCTCGCCGCGATCCGGGCGGACAAGGCGGACAAGAATGAAGAGCTGGCCGCGCTGAACGCCCGCTGGGAAGCCGAGAAGGCCGGCCTGAACCGCGTCGGCGACCTCAAGGCCAGGATCGATGAACTGCGCTCCGCCGCCGAGAAGTTCCAGCGCGAAGGCGATCTCGAGGCGGCGTCGCGGATCCTTTACGGCGAACTTCCCGCCCTTGAGCGGGAACTCAATGCGGCCGCCGAAGCGGAATCGGCCCGGGTGGCCGGCGGCGGGGCCAAGCAGGATCTCATGGTGGCGGACGAGGTCACCGCGGATGACATCGCCGAGGTGATCTCGGCCTGGACCGGCATCCCGGCCGGGCGCATGCTGCAGGGCGAAAGCCAGAAGCTGCTGAACATGGAGCAGGTCCTGGGAGAACGGCTGATCGGGCAGAAGAAGGCCGTCGCCGCGGTCTCGGATGCCGTGCGCCGCGCCCGTGCCGGGATCAGCGATCCCAACCGGCCCACCGGTTCCTTCCTGTTCCTCGGCCCCACCGGCGTCGGCAAGACCGAGCTCGCCAAGTCCCTCGCGGACTTCCTCTTCGACGACGAGCGCGCGATGGTCCGCATCGACATGTCCGAGTACTCGGAGAAGCATTCCGTGGCCCGGCTTGTCGGGGCGCCCCCCGGCTACGTCGGTTACGAGGAGGGCGGCCAGCTGACCGAGGCCGTCCGCCGCCGCCCGTACTCGGTGCTGCTCCTTGACGAAGTGGAAAAGGCCCACCCCGAGGTCTTCGACATCCTCCTGCAGGTGCTCGACGACGGCCGTCTCACCGACGGCCAGGGCCGCACCGTGGACTTCCGCAACGTGATCCTGGTGCTGACGTCCAACCTGGGCAGCCAGTTCCTCGTGGACCCCACCCTCGACGCGGCCGCCAAGAAGGATGCCGTCATGGCCACCGTGCATGCCTCCTTCAAACCGGAGTTCCTGAACCGGCTGGACGAGGTGGTCCTGTTCGATCCGCTGAGCGTGGAGGAGCTGTCCCGGATTGTGGAGCTGCAGGTCAAGGAGCTGGCCGAGCGCCTCAAGGGCCGCCGGCTGAACCTTGAAGTCACCGAGGGTGCCCGCGCCTGGCTGGCGGTAACCGGCTTCGATCCCGCGTATGGCGCCCGGCCGCTGCGCCGGCTGGTGCAGCGTGAGATTGGCGACCGGCTGGCCAGGGCCATCCTGGCCGGCGACATCTCCGATGGTGACACGGTGCTGGTGGACACGGCGCCGGACCTGATGGAACTCACCATGGGCGGCCCGGAGGTCACCGACCGGCCCGACGGCGGCGCCTCCACTGGTAGCGGGCTTTCGGTCCGGCGCAAGGAGTAGCTGCCGCTGGGAGAGCGCACGCACCGCGCGCCGGCAGCCGGGGTCATCCCGGTTGCCGGCGCGCTTGGGCTTCCGGCGGCATAAGGCACTGGTGAGGCCAGGCCGCGTGTGGCCGGGTGGGGCTAGGGGAGCAAGGACTCCATGATGACGTTTCCGGCGTCCGTCACGGCGTAGCAGTCGACCCGGCGGTCGCCCCTGTCCCAGCTGCTGGAACTCGGGTACGCCAGCTTGTAGCTCAGGGCGTAGTCGCCGGCCTTGTCCGTCAGGGGCGCGGCCTTGCAGGCATCGAGGGCCTTCTGTTTGAGCGGTTCCCGGCCTGGGTAGGAGTCGGTTGCCGCATATTTCACCACGGCAACCAGTTGCGCCGAGTGGCCGGTGGCGCAATCCACGATGGTGGACTGATCGGCGGCCGGGTCGAAGTCCTTGAAGCAGTCGCGCAACTGGAAGTCCATCGGGCTGACGCCTTCCAGCGGCAGGCTTCCGCGGCTGGCCGCGGTGGCTGACGATCCCGGCGACGCGGCGGGGGCCCCGCCGTCGTTGCCGCCGGACGGCTGGGCGCTGCCGGCAAAGGAGGCCACCGCCAACCACACCAGAAGTGCGAGGACAACGAGCCCTGCCGCAGCCGCGCCGAGCCGCTTCCGGCCCTGCCGGCGGATCCGGCGGACCAGGGGTCGGGCGCGGGCCGAGATTTCGGTGACGATGCCGGAGACTGTGAGGCCCGGGCGCCGTGCGGCCGGGGGTTTCAGGCCCCAGGGCGTCCCTGTCGGGTGTTCAGCCGGGTTCCCGGCCGGGTGCTCAGGCGAGTGCGCCGGCGGAGGGGTCCAGGCCGGTTCCCTGTCGGCTTCAACAACGGGCAGGGCGGACGTCGGCAGCCTCGAAGGCGGCGGCGGGATGGACCCGGCGTCGGGCCTTGGATTCTCTTCGGTCACTGAGAACTTCACCACTTCCGTGCATCTTGGCCGGGGCTGGAGGCCCGGCGTCGTGGCCCGTTTCCGGGAGCACACCACGAAACTCTATCGAAGAAGCGCGGCCCGGCGCATGCGTGAGGGGCCGCGGCCCCTGCGCCGGAAGCGCCACGCTGTCCACAGGGGGCGGCCCGGCAAGCAGTTGGCGCCGAAAGCATGTAATCTAGGTGTACGACAAATTGACCAAACATTCCGGGGCCTCACCGATCGCCAAAGGTGACCACCTCCGGTCCAAGTACAAAAGGGGGTCACGCCATGGGGCGCGGCCGTCAAAAGGCAAAAGCTACCAAGCAGGCTCGGGACATCAAGTACTACTCCCCGAACACTGACTATTCGGCCCTTCAGCGCGAGCTCACGGGCCCGGGAAGTCGTGCCACGAACCACTTCGCGGATGACCCGGTCGAACCGGATTATTCGGCCTATGTGGATAAGTACGCGGACGATGTGGAAGACGACGACGACGAGGTTGACTCCCGTCGGATAGGTTAGTCGACGCTTCCTCCCGACGTTTTCTTCGGGGGGATCCTTCCGGCACTGCGGTGCCAGTCAATGATTTTCAGGCCGCCGGCCACACCTGTTTCAGGCGTGGCCGGCGGCTTTTCTTGTGCCCCGCGTGGTTGTCACCGGCGGGACCGCGGGCTAGGTTGATCGTGCCGGATTCCCCCGGACACCAACACCGCCGGACCGGAAGGACCGCCATGACCATGCGCACAGGTTTCGCCGAGGGCGAGCTCTGCTGGACGGATCTCCAGACCAGGGACGTGGAGGCTTCGAAGGCCTTTTACGCGGAGGTTTTCGGCTGGCGGTACGAGGATCTGCCCACCCCGGACGGCCGCAGCTACGCGAAGGCCTACGCCGGTGAGGCCTTGGTGTCCGTGCTCGCGCCGCAGACCCCCGAGCAGGCATCCTCGGGCGAGCCGGCACGGTGGAATGTGTATTTCGCGGTCGACGACGCCCGTGATCTGGCTGCCGAACTGGCGCATTCCGCCGGGCGCCTCGAATTCGGCCCGGAGCCGGTGGGTGACACCGGCGTCATGGTT
This sequence comes from Arthrobacter sp. YAF34, assembly GCF_052113245.1. Lineage (NCBI taxonomy): Bacteria > Bacillati > Actinomycetota > Actinomycetes > Micrococcales > Micrococcaceae > Arthrobacter > Arthrobacter sp. YAF34. Next base: position 36,992 of record NZ_JBFRCV010000010.1, on the reverse strand, counting down.
TCCTTCGCCCCGCCCGGCGGCGGAACTACCGGAGCCTGGCAGGCGGGCACCCACCTCGGGGCGGCCCGGAGCCAGGAGGCCGGCGCCATGGCCTGGGCCGAGCTTCTGACGCCGGAGCCGCAGGCCGCCGTCGGGTTCTTCCAGCAGCTCTTCGGGCACGAGGTGACCGAATACCCCCAGAACGACGGCGGCACGTACACCACGCTCATGGTTGACGGCGCTGAGGTGGCCGGGATCGCCCGGGTCCCAGGCGATGCCCAGGACACGCTCCAGCCGGGGTGGCAGGTTTATTTCGGCGTTGCCGACGTCGCGGCAGCGGTCCGGTCGGCGGTGGCCGCTGGCGGCGTCGTGCTGATCGAACCCGAGGAGGCCGAGGAAGCCGGCACCATCGCCACGCTCCAGGACCCGCAGGGCGGCGTCTTCAACCTTCTGGAGGTCTAGAACCGGAGCCTAAACACATCGAGTGCTCCCCAACGGCCGTTTTCACGTCTCGGAACGGCGGTTGTGGAGCACTCGACGTCGGGTGGGGGCTGTTTAGGCGTAGGCGTTGACCAGCCGGACGGCGCCGCCGTCGACGCCCTTGGCGCCCTGGACGTAGTCCGGGCCGGTCTTGATGATCGAGTCAGAATTCTGCTCCACGGTGCCCATGACCCAGGCCGGCAGCCCGCGTTCGTTGAGGCGGTTCACCGCGGCGTCGGCAGCCTCGGGGGAGACGATCGCGACCATGCCCACGCCCAGGTTCAGCGTGCGCTCCAGGTCGGCCAGGGGGACGTTGCCCAGTTCGGCGACGAGCCGGAAGATGGCCGGGAGCTGCCAGGTGGCGCGGTCCACGGTGGCCAGCAGGCCCTGCGGTAGGACGCGGGCCAGGTTGGCGGCGAGACCGCCGCCCGTCACGTGGCTGAAGCCGTGCACGGCCTGGCCGGCGGCGGAGCCGCTCACCGGGAACGTGCGGGCCAGGTCCAGGCAGTCAGCGGCGTAGACGCGGGTCGGTTCCAGGAGTTCCTCGCCCAGCGTGCGGCTGAATTCGGAGACGTGGCGGTCCAGGGCCCAGCCGGCGTGGTTGATGACGCGGCGGACCAGGGAGTAGCCATTGGAATGCAGGCCCGAGGAGGCCATGCCGATCACCACGTCGCCGGCGCGGACACGGTCCGGGCCCAGCAGGTCGGCGGCTTCGACAACACCGGTAGCGGCACCCGCGACGTCGTACTCGTGCTCGCCCAGCAGGCCCGGGTGCTCGGCGGTTTCGCCGCCCACCAGCGCGGTGCCGGCGACGGAGCAGGCGGCCGCGATGCCACGGACGATGTCCGCGATGCGCTCCGGGACGACCTTGCCGCAGGCGATGTAGTCGGTCATGTACAGCGGCTCGGCGCCCACCACCACGATGTCATCGACCACCATGCCGACAAGGTCGAATCCGATGGTGTCATGGATGTCCATGGCCTGCGCGATGGCGACCTTGGTGCCGACGCCGTCGGTGGAAGTGGCCAGGAGCGGCCGCTTGTAGGTGAGCAGCTTCGAGACGTCGTAGAGGCCGGCGAAACCGCCGACGCCGCCAATCACCGAGGAGTTATGGGTGGCCTTGACGGCATCCTTCATGAGTTCGACGGCGCGGTCTCCCGCCTCGACGTCGACGCCGGCGGAGGCGTAGGTGATGCCGACGGTGTTCTGGGCGGCGTTCATGTCAGCGGCCGGGGAGGCGGAAGTCATACTGGCTCTTTCTTGTCGGCTTTGGTGACGCGGTCGGCATCGGTGAGCAGTTCTTCGAATTCGGAGTCCGGACCCGGATCGCAGCCGGTGGCGCCGGCCTTGTCGGCCGGGTCGTCCGAGATCGAGGTGCCGGGTTCGGCGTCGGCCGCGGCGGATTCACCGGCCGGCGCCGTCGCTACCGTCGCTGCGGCGGTCTCGCCGGTAACAGCCGCGCCGGGAAGGCCGCCGAGGTCGGTGCGCTCGAGCAGGTTCTTGCCCAGCTTGTCGGCGCCGGGCAGCTCGATCGGGTACTGGCCGGTGAAGCAGGCGGTGCAAAGGCGTTCGCGCGGCTGCCGGGTAGCGGCGATCATGCCGTCCTCGGAAATGTAGGCCAACGAGTCGGCGCCGATGGCCTGGGAGATCTCATCGATGGTGGCGCCGTTGGCGATCAGTTCGGCGCGGGAGGCGAAGTCGATGCCGTAGAAACACGGCCACTGCACCGGCGGCGAGGAGATCTTGACGTGGACGGAGGCGGCCCCGGCCTCGCGGAGCATCCGGACGATCGCGCGCTGGGTGTTGCCGCGAACGATCGAGTCGTCCACCACCACCACGCGCTTGCCGCGGATCACGGATTCCAGTGCGTTGAGCTTGAGCCGGATGCCGAGCTGGCGCAAGGTCTGCGACGGCTGGATGAAGGTGCGGCCCACGTAGGCGTTCTTGACGAAGCCGTGTGCGAAGGGGATGCCGGATTCCTCCGCGTAGCCGACGGCGGCGGGGGTGCCGGACTCCGGAACCGGAATGACAATGTCCGCGTCCTGGGTGTTCTCGCGGGCCAGCTGGCGGCCCATCTCCACCCGGGATTCGTAGACCGAGCGGCCGGCAATGGAGGCGTCCGGGCGGGCAAGGTAGACGTATTCGAAGACGCAGCCGGCCGGGGTCGCGTCGGCGAAGCGCTGGGAGCGGACGCCGTCCTCGTCGATCGCGATGAACTCGCCGGGCTCGATTTCGCGGATGAAACTCGCACCGACCGTGGCCAGGGCTGACTGCTCGGAGGCGACCACCCAGCCGCGCTCCAGCCGGCCGAGGCACAGGGGGCGGATGCCGTAGGTGTCGCGGGCCGCGTAGAGGGTTCCCTCATCCATGAAGACGAAGCAGAAGCCGCCCTTGATCTTGGGCAGCAGCTCCATGGCGGTCTGCTCGAGGGACTTGCCCTCTTCACCCTCCAGCAGCGCCGTGACCAGGGCGGTGTCCGAGGTGTTGCCCTGCTTCATCTCGCCGCTCAGGTTTCCGCCGTTGCGGTCCGTGATCATGGCCTTGAGCTCGGCCGTGTTCGTCAGGTTGCCGTTGTGGGCCAGCGCCACGGTGCCCGTGGAGGTCGCTCCCAGGGTGGGCTGGGCGTTGGCCCAGTGGCTCGCACCCGTCGTGGAGTAGCGGCAGTGGCCGACGGCCAGGTGCCCGGTCAGGGTGTTCAGCGTGGCCTCGTCGAAGACTTGGGACACGAGTCCCATGTCCTTGTAGACGTTGATCCGCTTGCCGTCACTGGTTGCAATACCAGCCGACTCCTGGCCGCGGTGCTGCAGTGCATACAGCCCGTAGTAAGTGAGTTTTGCTACTTCTTCACCGGGTGCCCAGACCCCGAAGACGCCGCATGCGTCCTGAGGGCCTTTTTCGCCTGGGAGAAGATCATGGGAAAGTGTTCCATCGCCGCGTGCCACTGGTCGATTATCTCACGATGTGCGCTAAGACTTTTCCCGTGGCCGGATTATGACCTGTCGGCAGACTCAGCCGCGGCTCAGGCGCGGTTCGCGCCGTCGCCAGCGTCCGGGGCGGACTCGACGACGGCGCGCTCGGCGCGGCGGACGCTGATCCGGTCGAGCACGAGGGCCACGGCGGCACCCAGGATGACGCCGCCGGCGGCACAAAGAACCATGAAGAAGCCGAATACCGAGCTGGCGTCGTAGCTGGCATCGCCGGGGAGAGCGTAGGCGATGATGGCGGCCGCGACCACGCCCACGAGCGCGCCCAGAATCAGGAACGGCACGTACTTTGGCGCGCGGCGGACGGTGACCTCGCGCCGCTCGGGGGTGCTGCCCGGAACTGAACCCCCCAGGGGGTCGTTGCCTGCGGTGCCGGGGGTTTCATGGGAAGACATGCCGTTAAGCCTACTGCCGTTCGGCTCATTGCCGGTGACCGGTTCCCGGGGCAGACTAGGGATGGGGGAGGGCCAGGTACAGACGAGCTAAGGAACTGCCATGCTAGCCTCGGCCGACCGTGTTCGTGAGGAGCAGCGCTTGCTCTGGGATGAGTTCTCGGCGGGCTGGAAGAAGTGGGACCCTGAACTGCTTGGCTGGCATGCCCCGTTCGGGGACGCCCTCCTCCGGGAGCTCCGGCTGCGCCCCGACTCCGAGGTGCTGGATGTCGCGGCAGGCACGGGCGAACCCGCTCTCAACGTGGCCGCGCAGGCGCCGGAGGGCCGTGTGGTCCTGACCGACATTTCGGCCGGAATGCTGCGGGTGGCCGAAGAGAAGGCAGCGGCCCGGAACCTGAGCAACGTGGACTTTGAAGTGTGCGATGCGGCCGCCCTGCCGTTCCGTGACAACACCTTCGACGCCGTGTATTGCCGCTTCGGATTGATGTTCTTTCCGGTGATGTCCGCGGCCATGCGCGAGATGGCGCGCACCGCCAAGCCCGGCGCCCGGGTTGGTGCGGTCGTCTGGGGACGCGCCGCCCAGAACCCGTGGGCCAGTCTGATTCTGGGCACGATTGCCCACCATCGCGAACTGCCGATTCCGCCCGCAGGGAACCCAGGGCTGTTCCGCTGCGCACCCACCGGGTTCATGACCCGGATGTTCAAGGAGGCCGGGCTCGCGGATGTGACCGAGTATCAGGTCAACACCGACCTGGTGTTCGAATCCGCGGAGAGCTACTGGGAGTTCATGACCGACATCGCGACCACCGTGGCGATCGGGCTGGCCAAGGCGGACGAGGCTTCGCGGACGCTGATCCGCTCGGATGTGTTCGCGCTGCTGGGACGCTATGAGCACGACGGCGCGATCCGGCTCCGGTCCACCGCCACGGTGGTGGCCGGGACCAAGCCGTAGGCAGCCGGACGATTTTCGCGCCGTTTTCCGGCGCCCGCGCAGCAACCGGCCTGGCACCACTTTGCCGGGTTTTCGCGTCGTTTTCGGACCGGCGCGTCACCATCGGACGGATGCGGCCCGGATCCGCGCTGCATCCGTCCGCTTCCGGAGCCGTGGTCCGAAACCGCAGCGAAAACCGCCGAAGCGCGGCCCGGATCCGCACTGCCTGTGTCCGATTCCGTAGCGCCTTCCCGGAAGCCTGGCAGGATCAGCGCCGGCAGGACGGGAGTGTCCGCCGCGGAACGCCTGCCGCGGCCAGAAATGCCTCAAACTTCCCGGGACTGGACAGCTCCGACCACGTCCAGCGGATCACGCGTCGGCCGGTGGCGCGAATCCGGTCCTCCCGGCGCTTCTCATCGGTGAGGGCCTCAGCGGGTGTCCGGCCCTGCAGGAACTCCGCCTTGCGGTACTTCACGAGCCCGTCGAACTCGCCGCAAAGCTGCTCCTCGGGCCAGTCAAAGTCCGTGAATGCGACCAGCCCGCGGGCGTCGCGGATTTCGACCTGAAGGAAGGGAATCCGGAAGCCGCGCCGGTGCATCAGGGCGCGGCTTACCGATTCGCCGGGGGAGCCGGACGCCGGATCAGCGAAATCCAGGGCGGTCCGGATTCGCCGGGCTGCGGCTTTTGTGTAGTTGCCGTCGATTCCGGCGTGGAGTTCCTCGCGGCTGAGCGGTGCCAGATCGTCAGGCTGCGGCCGGAGGACGTGGTCGAATACCGTGACTCCCTGTTCGAACGATTCGAAGGCGGCCAAGTCCAAGGCTGTCCGGACGCGGTCCGTGACCAGGAGCCCGTGACGCTCCTCGATCTGTGCCGAGTCCAAATCGACGAAGTGCCGCCGGACCCCGGCACGCGAGCGGCCGCCGCCGCCGTCGGAAGTGCATGCGTGGACGAGATGGCGGTGGCCCAGCAACGGCATGTCCCACAGGGCGGCGGAAGACTGGCGACAGAAGATGGTGCGGCTCTTCAACGTGGAGGCCGCCGCCCGGATGAGGACCGGATACCGGTCCCACGGCGTCAGCGATTCCCAGTCTTGCGCCCGGACGTAGACGCCCTGCCGGATCCGCCGGAGCTGCCCGGACTTCGCCTGCCGGGCAAGACCCCGCGCGTCCTGGCCGAGCCGCGCAAGGTCGCTGCTAAGAATCAGTGGTGGTAGTTCCATGCCCCGATGGTGGCCCGTGCGGCTGGGCCGGACAACCACCGCCAGGGCGGATGTGGAGAACCCTTCCGCGGCAGTTTCAGACCGGCGCGACGACGTCGGACTGGCGCGCCGCGGATCCGCGCTGCCTGTATCCGATTCCGTAACCTCGGTCCGAAACCGCAGCGAGAACCGCCCGGGGCGCGGCCGGTTAGACGCCCAGCTCTTCCTTCAGCGCCGCGACGTGGCCCTGGGCCTTGACCTGGTACTGCGCGAGCTTCACCTTGCCCTCGGGGTCCAGCACCACGGTGGAACGGACGATGCCCTCCGTGACCTCGCCGTGGACCAGTTTCTCACCCCAGGCGCCGTAGGCGAGGGCCACGGCATGGTCCTCGTCGGCCAGGAGCGGGAAGGTCAGGGCGAAGTCGCCGGTGAAGTGGGCCAGCGCGTCCGGGGCGTCAGGGGAAATGCCAAGGACCTCGTAGCCCGAGCCCTGCAGGGACGCGAGGTTGTCACGGAAATCGCAGGCTTCGGTGGTGCAGCCCGGAGTCGCGGCCTGCGGGTAGAAGTACACGATGACGTTCTTGCCTCGGTAGTCCGCGAGGGAAACCGGCTTGCCCTCGGCGTCGGGCAGGGTGAATTCCGGGGCCGGCGTGCCGGGCTGGAGTTTGACGGTCGGATTGGGGCTCATGGTGATCCTTCGTGGAGGGGACAACGGGTCTGTGGTGCACAACACTAGGGCCGGAGGCTGTATTCCGTCGGGGTGGGCGGTGGGGTGGGGGTGGCATTGACGGCCGGATTGACGGTTGGATGGGCGGTGCGATCGACGAAGGTCGTGACAGCCCCTTCATAGCTGGCGCATAGATTGGCTGGCTAAAGTGAGGCCCACTATGGACCGTTACACGCCGCGACAATCACGATTCGACTCCCGAGGCGGCGCCGGACGGCAGCCGAGGGTTCGCCGGGTCCGGGCCGTGGTCCTGACGACCTGTGCCGCGGCGCTGGCGGTCGCGCTGGCGGCAGGGATCTATTCCTCAGCGGAAGCCCGCTCGGCCGCCCGTGCGACGCCGACTGCCCCGGCGACGGCCCCGCCCGCTGCGCAGGCCAGCGCCCGGGCGTCTGCGGCGTCCATCGACGCGACGCTCGACGCGCAGCTCGATGCGATCATCGCAGCCAACAGCCAATACCAAATCGGCGTCGCGCTGGTCGACCTCTCCCAGGGTGCAGGCTCCGCCGAGGCCCACGAATACGGGATCCAAGAGAAGTTCGTGGCGGCCAGCACCGCCAAAGTCCTGGCCGCGGCGGCGTACTACCACCTGGTCGAAACCGGGGTGGCCAGCCTCGACGCCCCGCTGGGGAACTACACGGCCGGATTCCAGCTCCGGGAGATGGTCCAGCAGAGCGACAACGACTCGTGGTCGCTGATCATGGATGCTGTGGGCCACCAGGAGCTGACGGAGTACGCGGCAACGATGGGGGTCAGCTACGACCCGGAAGACAACACGCTGACGCCGGCAGAAATGGCGACCATAGTCTCCCGCCTCTACTCCGGATCGCTCCTTAACCCCGCGGACACCGCCCAGCTGCTGTCCTATATGCAGGACACCAACTACGAAACGCTCATTCCCGCCGCAGTGCCGGACGGGATCACGGTCTTCCACAAGTACGGTCTCCTGGGCGATGAGCTGCACGACGCCGCCGTCCTGGCCCGGGACGACACCGCGTACGCCCTGGTGATCTACACCAAGGGCCAGGATCTGAGCGACGACCCGGAACGCACCGAGGTGATCCATCAGCTGACGCAGGCCGTCACGGGCGCCCTCTTCTAGGCCGCCCGTGACAGAACGTGCAGCGTCTTCGGAAATCCGCGGCGGAATCAGACCACCGCACCGCGGATCCGCGGCGCCCCTCTCCGAAACCGGGGCAGAAAACCGAACGCGGCGCGGAGCAGGCGTCCGGCGCTTAGACGCCCAGCTCCACGCGGAGAGCCCGCACGTGGCCCTGCGCGCTGACCTGGTACTGGGCCAGGACCACGTTGCCGTCGGGACCGACCACCACGGTGGACCTGAGGGTTCCTTCGCGGACTTCGCCGTCCACCAGCTTCTCGCCCCAGGCCCCGTACGCCAGGGCTGTGGCGTGGTCTTCGTCCGCGAGCAGCGGGAAGGTCAGGGCATGCTCGGCGGCAAAGGCGGACAGGGCCTCCCGTGCGTCGGGGGAGATGCCCAGGACCTCGTAGCCCGCGCTTTGGAGGGCAGAGAGGTTGTCGCGGAAGTCGCACGCCTCCGCCGTACAGCCGGGGGTGGCGGCGCGGGGGTAGAAGTAGACAATGACGTTCTTGCCACGGTAATCGGCCAGGGAAATCCGGCGCCCCGCAGAGTCGCACAGCGTGAACCCGGGGGCCGGAGCGCCGGTCTGGAGCCTGGTGGTGACGTGCAGCTTGGTGGTCACGGTGGATGGCATGGAGTTCCTTCGATCAAGGGTCGGGATGGTGGCAGCAGCGGGGATCAGATGGTGTATTCCGCCGGTCCGCGGACGGTCGCCAGCGGGCCGGGGACAAAGCGGTAGCCGCCGCTGCGGACGGTGACGACGGCGTGCCGGCAGCCCTTGAGCTTCCGGCGCACCCGGCCGACGTACACATCGATAGACCGGGTGGCCGCACCAGGGGTGTCGAACGCGTCGAGGCAATGCTGCAGTTCCTGCCGGGTTACCGTGCGGGAGCAGTTCTGCACGAGGCATCTCAGGAGGGCGAACTCCACGTCCGTCAGGGGCACGCGCTCGCCGTCGAGTCTGGCCTCCCCGGCCGCGAGGTCGACGGCGAGCCGGGTGATGCTGCCGGGGGCAGGCGCCAGCGGCGCCCCGCTGTAGACTGCGGCCGCGCCGTCGTCCTCAGCCCCGGCAAGCAGTTCAGCCCGGACGGGAAGGTCGGCTCCGGCGGGAACCTCCGGTGCGGTTCCCGCGGGGGTGCCGTCCTCGCCGGGGGACCAGACGACGGCGGACGTTGCTGCCCCGGCGGCGGGCCTAAAGTGGACTTCCGCCTCTGGGGCACATCTGAGGGCGTGGCCAAGCACGAGTTCGGCCGCCCGGGTCAGGACCGCCGGGTCGCAGTCGGCGTTGTCCGGCAGGGTGACCCAGACGGCCAGCCCCTTCGCGGTGAGGCCGGCCTGGCCAGCTCGTCCGAGCTGTCCAGGACGTCCGGCCCGGCCGACAAGCCCGGTCCGGCCAACCGGGCCGCGCTGTCCGTAAGCGGCGTGTGCCGGGCCGGCCGCGGTCGGCTGGCTCATACGCCGCCGCGGCGGATCAGCTTGCCGGTCGGAGTCCGGCAGTCAACCAGGGTGCCGCGGAGGTAGGTCTGCCGGACAACGCCGGACAGCGCCTTGCCGTCATACGGGGTGATGGGGTTCTTGTGCTTGAGCTTGGAGACATCCACGACGTACGCCTCGTCCGGGGCAAAGACGGCGAAGTCGGCGTCGTACCCCAGTGCGAGCTGGCCCTTGTTGGAGAGGCGTGCCAGTGCGGCCGGCTTCTCGGCCATCCACGAGACCACCTGTTCCAGGGGGATGCCGCGGTGCCGGGCCTCGGTCCAGATCAGGGACAGGCCCAGCTGCAGTGAGGAAACGCCGCCCCAGGCCACCGCGAAGTCCCCGTTTTCCAAGTCTTTCAGGTCAAGGGTGGACGGGGAGTGGTCCGAGACGATGCAGTCAATGGTGCCGTCCTGCAGGCCTGCCCAGAGCAGTTCGCGGTTGGAGGCCTCGCGGATCGGCGGGCAGCACTTGTAGGCGGTGGCCCCGTCGGGGATTTCCTCGGCCATGAGCGTGAGGTAATGCGGACAGGTCTCCACCGTGAGGTGGACGCCGTCGCGCTTGGCGCTGGCGATCATGGGCAGGGCGTCGGAGGACGAGAGGTGCAGGATGTGGGCGCGGGCGCCGGTCCAGCGGGCCCGTTCGATGACCTCGGCGATGGCCTTGTTCTCGGCGCCGCGGGGGCGGGAAGCCAGGAACGTTGAGTAATGGTCGCCACCAGGGTGGGGTGCCCGGTCGATCGCGTGGGAGTCCTCGGCGTGGACGATCATGAGCGAGTCAAAGGTTTTAAGCTCGGCCATGTCCTCTTCCATCTCGTCAGCGTCCAGGTGCGGGAACTCGTCCACGCCGGAGTGCAGCAGGAAGCACTTGAAGCCGAACACGCCCTCGTCGTGGAGGCCGCGCAGCTCGGCCTTGTTCCCCGGCACGGCACCGCCCCAGAACCCGACGTCCACGAACGCCTGGTCCTCGGCCACCTCACGCTTGAGCTTGAGCCCTGCGACAGTGGTGGTGGGCGGGATGGAATTCAGCGGCATGTCGATGATGGTGGTCACGCCGCCGGCGGCGGCCGCCCGGGTGGCGGAGGCGAAGCCTTCCCATTCGGTGCGTCCGGGCTCGTTGACGTGGACGTGGGTGTCCACGAGGCCCGGCAGCAGGGTTTCGTCGTCGGCGAGCTCAATCACTTCCGCGCCGGCAAGCCCGTTGCCCAGGGGCTCGATCGCGACGATCTTGCCTCCGCGCACGCCCACTTCACGCGCCGCGATGCCGGCGGTGGTGAGGATGCGCTGGCCCCGGATGACGAGGTCAAAGCGTTCTTCAGACATTGAGGGGCTCCTTTGTGCGGGCACTTTTCGCTGGTGCGGTGCTGGCCGGGACCAGGCCCGGCAGTTCCGCGCCGATCCGCTTTCCCAATTGTTCAAGCAGGGGACCTGCTTCGGCTATACAAGTTTCCACCTTGGCCTCCAGCGAAGTCAGCGGGTAGACCTGCCGGAATCCGGATTCCTTCTGCTGTTCCGGTGTCAGGGTGGTGCGGCCGCAGACCGCGACCACGGGGAGCCCGGCGCGCCGGGCCGCCCGGGCAACGCCCGCGGGAGTCTTGCCGAGCAGAGTCTGTTCGTCCAGGCTGCCTTCGCCGGTGATCACCAGGTCCGCGCCGGACAGCCGTTCTGCCAGTCCGGTGAATTCGAGGACGACGTCGATGCCCGGCCGGCGGGTCGCGGCCAGTGCCGCGATCGCCGCATAGCCCACGCCGCCGGCTGCGCCCGCGCCCGGAGCCTCGGCTGCCCGGAGCGCCCGGGGGCCGATCTCGGATGTCAGGACCTGCACGAAGTGGGCCAATGCTGCATCCAGGAGCACGACGTCGGCGGGGGTGGCGCCCTTTTGCGGGCCGAAGATGCGTGCGGCGCCGGACGGTCCGAGCAACGGGTTGTCGACGTCGCTGGCGAGCACGAAGCGTGCCTCGTCCAGGCGGGGATCGAACCCGGAGAAGTCGATCCAGGCCAGCCGGGCCAGGGCTGCCCCGCCAAGCGGCAGCTCACGGCCGTCGGCGTCGAGCAACCTGGCGCCGAGACCCTGCAGGACGCCGGCGCCGCCGTCGGTGTTGGCGCTCCCGCCGACCCCGAGGATGATCTGCCGGCACCCGGCGTCGAGCGCCGCGCGGATCAGTTCGCCGGTGCCCAGGCTGCTGGCGCCGCTGGCGCTCGCCGAATCCGGCACTGCACCGGCGCGGCTGCCCGGCAGCACGGCGAGTCCGGAGGCGGTGGCCATCTCGATGACGGCAACGCGACCGCGGACGGCGAAGTCCGCGCGGACCGGCTCGCCGGTGGGGCCGCTGACGACGGCGCTCCGGCGGGCGAAGCCGGAGCCGACGGCGGCATCGAGGGTGCCCTCGCCGCCGTCGGCCACGGGAATCCTGACTACCTCAAGGTTGCCGCCACAGGCGCGTTGAAGCCCCGTTTCAAGGTGCCGGGCAACGTCCGGGGCAGAGAGCGAGCCTTTGAACTTGTCCGGCGCTATGACCACCTTCATCTCAGGCCTGCATCGCCAGGATGGCGGTGGGGGCGTCGGCAGCGGTCTCGGCCAGGGCCTCGAACTCGTTGACCGCGTTGATCTCCACACCCATGGAGATGTTGGTGATCTTTTCCAGGATCACTTCCACCACCACGGGAACCTTGAATTCGCCGGCGAGGGCCTTGGCCTTGTCGAAAGCGGACGCCAGGTCGTTGGGGTCCTCCACGCGGACGGCCTTGCAGCCCAGGCCTTCGGCCACCTTGATGTGGTCCACGCCGTAGCCGCTTGCCGTTGCCGAGAGATCAGTGGAGTTGATGTTCTCGAACGCCAGGGACACGTTCTGTTCCATGTTGAAGCCGCGCTGGGATTGGCGGATCAGGCCCAGGTAGGAGTTGTTGACCACCACGTGGATGTACGGCAGGTTGAACTGCGCGCCCACGGCCAGCTCCTCGATCATGAACTGGAAATCGTAGTCACCGGACAGGGCAACAACGGTCTGGTCCGGCTTGCCGCGGACAACGCCCAGGGCGGCCGGTGCGGTCCAGCCCAGCGGGCCGGCTTGGCCGGCGTTGATCCACTTGCGCGGGCCGAACACGTGCAGCATCTGGGCGCCGGCGATCTGGGACAGGCCGATCGTGGAGACGTACGTGGTGTCCTTGCCGAATGACTTGTTCATCTCCTCGTACACGCGCTGCGGCTTGATCGGGATGTTCTCGAAGTGCGTCTTGCGGTGCAGGCTGGCCTTGCGCTCGGCGCACTCGGCCGCCCAGGCGCTGTAGTCCGGCAGCGAGCCGGCAGCCTTGCGCTCACGGACGAGGTCCACCAGCCCGGCCAGGGCGGCGCCGGCGTCGGACGCGATGCCCAGGTCCGGCGAGAACACGCGGCCGATCTGCGTGGGCTCGATGTCGATGTGCACGAACTTCCGGCCTGCCGTGTAGGTGTCCAGGCCGCCGGTGTGGCGGTTGGCCCAGCGGTTGCCGATGCCGATCACGAAGTCGCTGCGCAGGTAGTTCTCGTTGCCGTAACGGTGGCTGGTCTGCAGGCCCACCATGCCGGCCATCAAGGCGTGGCCGTCCGGGATCGCGCCCCAGCCCATCAGGGTGGGGATGACCGGAACGCCCAGCAGTTCGGCCAGTTCCACCAGTTGCTCGGAGGCGCCGGCGTTGATGATGCCGCCGCCGGCCACGATCAGCGGGCGTTCGCCGGCCGTCAGCATGTCCAGTGCCTTTTCCAGCTGCTTGCGGCTGGCCTTGGGCTTCTCAACCGGCAGCGGCTCGTAGGTCTCGATGTCGAACTCGATCTCGGCCATCTGAACGTCGATCGGCAGGTCCAGCAGCACCGGGCCCGGACGGCCGGAGCGCATCAGCTGGAAGGCCTTCTGGAAGGCGCCGGGAACCTGGCCGGGCTCCAGGATGGTCATGGCCATCTTGGTGACGGGTTTGGTGATGGACTCGATGTCCACGGCCTGGAAGTCTTCCTTGTGCAGCTTGGCGACCGGGGCTTGGCCGGTGATGCAGAGCATCGGGATGGAGTCTGCCCAGGCTGCGTACAGCCCCGTGATCATGTCCGTGCCGGCGGGGCCGGACGTGCCGATGCAGATGCCGATGTTGCCGTCCGCTGCACGCGAGTAGCCGTCGGCCATGTGGCTGGCGCCCTCAACGTGACGGGCCAGGGTGTGGCGGATGCCGCCGTGGGCCCGCATCGCGGAATAGAACGGGTTGATTGCCGCCCCTGGCAGGCCGAACGCCTCGGTGGCGCCCTCCTTTTCCAGGATGGCGACGGCTGCGTCAACAGTGCGCATCTTCGTCATGGTGTGCTCCTTGAAAGTCTGTTTTGGGTGTGGAGGGGGAGCCGCCGTCGTGAAGTACGACGGCGGTTGCCCTGTTTTGCTTGGTTCCGGCCTGTCGCCGGGCTGCTTACTTCCGGCCTGGGTTACTTTCGACCGCTGAGCTGGAGGACCTGCTTGAAGAGGCCCGAGTGATCGAGTCCGCCGTCGCCCTGGTTGACGGTGGCGGCGACGAGCTGTGCGACGACGGCGCCGAGGGGGACGGCGACGTTGGCCTCGCGGGCAGCGGAGGTGACGATGCCGAGGTCCTTGTGGTGCAGGGCCAGGCGGAATCCGGGGTCGAAGTTGCGGTCCAGCATCTTCTGGCCCTTCTGATCCAGGACCTTGGAGCCGGCGAGTCCGCCGCCGAGGACCTTGAGGGCGGCGTCCGTGTCCACGCCGTAGGCCTCGAGGAAGGCAATCGCCTCGGCCAGGACCTCGATGTTGACCGCGACGATCAGCTGGTTGGCTGCCTTGACGGTCTGGCCGGAACCGGACGGGCCGACGTGGACGATGGTCTTGCCGACGGCCGTCAGGACGTCCTGGGCGGCCTCGAAGTCAGCGGCGTCGCCGCCCACCATGATGGACAGCGCGGCGTCGATCGCGCCCTGTTCGCCGCCGGATACGGGGGCATCGAGGGGACGGATCCCGGCTGCTTTGGCGTCGTCGGCCAAACGCTTGGCGACGTCGGGGCGGATGCTGGATGCGTCGATCCAGAGCGTGCCCTGCTTGGCGTTGGCGAACACGCCGTCGGCGCCGCCGACGACGCCTTCAACATCGGGGGAGTCCGGCACCATGGTGATGACGACGTCGGCGTCCTTGACGGCCTCGGCAATGCTGCCGGCACCGCGACCGCCTTCGGAGACGAGCTTGTCGATTTTGTCCTGGCTGCGGTTGAAGCCGGTGACCGTGTGGCCGGCCTTGACGAGGTTGATGGCCATGGGCAGGCCCATGATGCCGAGTCCGATCACTGCAACGTTGCTCATTGTTCTTTCCTTTACTGAAGTCTTGTTAGCGCGGGTGCGTGCGTGCGGGCGGGGACTAGCCTGCGGCGTGCTGGCGGATGGCCCAGGCGAAGGCGGTTTCCGCCGGTTCCTTGTATTCAAGGCCGATGTAGCCCTCGTAGCCGAGTTCGCGGCTGCGGGTGATCCATTCGCCCAGCGGCAGGGTCCCGGTTCCGGGGGCGCCGCGGCCGGGGCTGTCGGCGATCTGGATGTGGCCGAAGTCTTTGGCGTGCCCTTCGATGACGGCAGCGACGTCGTCACCGTTGACCGCCAGGTGGTAGAAGTCGGCCAGGAGCTTGATGTTCTCCGCGCCGGTTTCGTTGTTGACCCGGGCGATGACGTCGAGAGCATCCGCCGCGGTCAGCAGCGGGTAGCGGGGTGCGCCGCTGACCGGCTCCAGCAGGACGGTTCCGCCGATCCGGGCGACTCCGGCGGCTGCGGCGGCCAGGTTCTGTACGGCGAGTTCGTCCTGTTCCTCGGGGGAGTGCTCCTCCTGGCGGTTGCCGTACAGGGCGTTGAAGGCGGTGCAGCCGAGTCGCGCGCCGATCCCGGCGACGACGTCGATGTTGTCGTTGAATTCGGCGCTGCGGCCCTTCCAGGACACGAAGCCCCGGTCTCCCGCGGGCATGTCGCCGGCGTTGAAGTTCAGGCCGGTGAGCTGCACGCCGGCGTCCGTGATGGCGTTCTCGAACCGGGTGACCTGGGCGTCGGTAGGGACGGAGGTCTCGAAGGGCCACCAGAATTCGACGGCGTCAAAACCGGCGGCCTTCGCCGCGGCCGGGCGTTCCAGGAGAGGGAGCTCCGTCAGGAGGATGGAGCAGTTCACGGTGTACGTCATTGTGGGTTCCTTCCGGTGTGGGCGGGAGCTGGATCCCGGGCTTCGTTGCCTTGCAGACCGTCTCTTGCGATTTCCGCTTTGTGGAATTTAGATTCTGCTTTATGAAAAGTGTAGGGAAGGTAGGGCAGGAGAGTCAAGGGGTGCGCGTCAAGCGGCATATGTCCAGGAGGGGCGCGGGGGTGCTGCGGATCCGGCGAAGGGTGGTTCTACCGCTTCGTGGGATCTTTCCGGGCTGCCAAGCCCACGAGCGCGCCGATGCCCAGGCCGATCAGCAGGCCTGTGAACGGCTTGTCGACGGTGGTGACTCCGATGGCGAAGCCGAGGGCCGCGCCAAGGAGCATTCCGATCCACAGGGATTCGTACTTCACAGCCTCAGGCTAGCAAGCATCGCCCGGCCCGCAAGGGCTTCCGGCTTGGGAACCTCATTTGGTGCGGAGGCGCGCACGGCCCCGGAGCCACGAAAGAGTCGGGAGCCACGAAGGAGTCGGGAGCCACGAAGGAGTCCGCCCCGCCAGGCGGGGCGGACTCCACAGGGTGATTTCAGCACAGCGCGGAACGGCACTCGCTGGAGCAGCAATGTGCGGACCAGCAGTGCGTGCACCGGTACGGCGCGGACCTGCCTTAGGTCAGGCGGATCTGGCGGTTGACGTCCTTGTAGAGCAGGTAGCGAAACGGACCCGGGCCGCCGGCGTAGCAGGCCTGCGGGCAGAAGGCCCGGAGCCACATGAAGTCGCCGGCCTCGACTTCCACCCAGTCGTCGTTGAGGCGGTAGACGGCTTTGCCCTCCAGGACGAAGAGTCCGTGTTCCATCACGTGGGTTTCGGCGAAGGGGATGGACGCCCCGGGCTGGAACGTGACGATGTTGACGTGCATGTCGTGGGCGAGGTCGTCGGGGTCCACGAAGCGGGTGGTGGCCCAGGCGCCGTTGGTGTTCGGCATGGGCCGGGGCTCGACGTCCTGGTCACGGGTGACGAAGGATTTGGCCGTGAAGCCTTCCAGGGGCTCGTAGGCCTTGCGGATCCACTGGAAGCTGGCGGCCTCGCCGGCGGAGTCGTTGGACACTTTCCAGTCCGAGCCGGCGGCGAGGTAGGCATAGCCGCCGGCCTCGAGGTGGTGGATTTCGCCGTCGAGGGTCAGTGTCAGTTCGCCCTTGGTCAGGAAGATCACGCCTTCGACGCCGGCCTCTGCCTCGGGCTTGTCGCTGCCGCCGCCCGGGCCCACCTCGACAATCAGCTGCGAGAACGTCGTGGCAAAGCCGGCGATGGGCCGGGCGATGATCCAGGACCGGGTGTTGGTCCAGCCGGGAAGGTTGCTGGTGACGATGTCGCGCAGCACCCCCTTGGGGATGACGGTGTAGGCCTCCTTGACCACGGCGCGGTCGGTGAGAAGCTGGGTCTGTGGCGGCAGGCCGCCTTCGGGGGAAAAGTAGTTGCTCATGGGTGGGTTCCTTCTGCAGAGAGGGTTGAGGAGTTGGCCAGCCGCGGGTGGGCCAGCACGGTGAGTTGCGTAAGTCCGACGCCGGCCAGCGCGAGGACTTCATCGGCGCCTACAGCGCCACATTGGACGCCGCGCAGCACAAAGGCTGCCAGGGCGCGTGCGGTGGCGGGCTCATCCATGACGCCGCCGCCGGTTTGTTCCACGTAATTGCGGAGCCGGGCACCGGCAGCGGGGAGCCCCTGCCGGTAGAAGGCGTAAGTCGCGGCAAACCGGCTGGGCAGCTGGGCGGGGTGGAGGTCCCAGCCCTGGTAGTAGCCGCGTTCCAGCGACCGGCGGACCAGCCGCCCGTGGAGCTGCCAGGCCTGTTCCACGTTGTCGCCCACCGGGATGATGTTGGTGGAGCCGTCGGAGAGCCGGATGCCGGTGCCGGCCACGGCAAGCTGCATGACTTCCTTGGCGAAGTCCGCCACGGGATGTTCCATGGACTGGTATTCGGCCGAGATCTGCAGCGACGCGGAGTAGTCGTACGTTCCGTAGTGCAGCCCGCTGATCCGGCCGGGCACCGCGTGCGGCAGGCGCGTCACCGGAGATGTCCCGTCCGGGCCCAGGATGAGCTGCGGCGTTTCCACCTGCACCTCGAACCGGAGCCGGCCCGCGGGGAGCGAGTGGACGTCCTCGAGCCGGGACACGGCGAAGGCCATGGCCTCCACCTGCGCCACGGTGGTGACCTTGGGCAGGGTGAGGATGAGCCCATCCGGGAGTTCGCCGGCCGCGGCCAGCTGCGACACGAAGAGGTCCAGGGTCCGCAGTCCCCGGGCCCGGGTGGCGGCTTCGAAACACTTGAAACGGATTCCGATGAACGGCGGCGCGGTGCCGGCGGTGACGGCGGCGGCCACGGCGGACGCCGCGGCAACAGCGGCGGTGTCCTCGGCGTCGTCGCCCCGGTCCCCGAACCCGTCCTCGAAGTCCAGCCGGAGGTCCTCGACGGGCTCGGTTGAGAGTTTGGCCCGGACCCGGGGCGAGACGGCTCCCGCCAGGCCGGCGTCCTGGCCCTGCAGTGCGCACAGGCTTTCGACGCCGCCGCGGGCGTCCAGCGCGGCGAGGGCCTGGGCGCCCCAGTCGGAGGTGAACTCCGGGCTGAAGCGGTCGGCGGGAACGTAGACGGTGTGCACGGGCTGGCGGGAGCCGTCGTCGCCCGGGTAGTTGCGCTCCAGCAGCCGGTCGGTGTCGGCGAGCTGCGCGTCGATCCTGGCGAGGTCGGCCCCGGAGAGGGACGGCGTCACCGGACCCTGGCTCCGTCCCTGTGCCTGTGGCCGTAGTCCGGCGCCGGGGGAGGTGGCTGCCATCCCTCAGCCCACCAGCTCGTAGGCCGGGGTGGTGAGGAAATCCGTGTAGTCCTCGGACAGGCAGATGTCGCCGATCAGGCGGCTGGCCGGAAGGTAGTGCTTCGCAAAAGCGTCCTCGCCCACCTCGCCGCGGAGCTTCTCGGTCTCCTCGGCGAGGATGGCGGACACCAGTTCGCGGGTGACGGTCCCGCCGGTGTCGGCGAGCACCGAGTGGTTGCGGATCTGCTGCCAGACCTGGGAGCGCGAGATTTCGGCCGTGGCGGCGTCCTCCATCAGGTTGTGGATGGCTACGGCGCCGTTTCCGGAGATCCAGACGGCGGTGTAGGCCACGGCGACGTAGAGGTTCAGGCGCATGCCTGCCTCGGTCACCTGGCCCTGGGCGGAACGGATGTCCAGAAGCTGCTCGGCGGTGACGCTGACCTCGGGCCGCTGCTTGTCCAGCTGGTTGGGCCGCGCACCCAGGACTGAGTCGAACACCTCGCGGCAGATCGGCACCAGGTCTGGGTGCGCCACCCAGGAGCCGTCGAAGCCGTCGGTGGCCTCGCGGGTCTTGTCCGCCCGGACCTTCTCGAAGGCCTGGGCGGTCACCTCGGGTTCGCGCCGGTTGGGGATTACCGCCGCCATGCCGCCCATGGCGAAGGCGCCGCGGCGGTGGCAGGTCTTGACCAGGAGTTCGGTGTAGGCCCGCATGAACGGTGCGGTCATGGCGACGCTGGCCCGGTCGGGAAGGACAAAGCTCTCGCCGGCGTCCCGGAAGTACTTGATGATGCTGAACAGGTAGTCCCAGCGTCCGGCATTCAGGCCGGAGGCGTGGTCGCGGAGTTCGAAGAGGATCTCATCCATCTCGAAGGCCGCCGGAATGGTCTCGATCAGGACGGTGGCGCGGATGGTGCCCTGCGGGATGCCGAGATAGTCCTGCGCGAAGACGAAGATCTCGTTCCACAGCCGTGCCTCGAGGTGGCTCTCCATCTTGGGCAGGTAGTAGTACGGTCCGTGGCCGTTCTCCAGGAGCCGCTTGGCGGTGTGGAAGAAGTGCAGGCCGAAGTCCACCAGGGCTCCGATCGTGTGTTCCCCGCCGATCAGCAGGTGCCGTTCGCCCATGTGCCAGCCGCGGGGCCGGGCCACCACGACGGCGAGCGGGGCGTCGGTGCGCAGCGCGTACTCTTTGCCTTCGGGCGAGGTGTACTTCAGTGTTCCCTCGGCGGCGTCGCGGAGGTTGAGGATCGATTCGACCACGTTGGACCAGGTGGGCGTGCTGGCGTCCTCGAGGTCGGCGAGCCACACCTTTGCACCGGAGTTCAGCGCGTTGATGGCCATCTTGGCCGGGGCGGCCGGCCCGGTCATCTCGACCCGGCGGTCCTGCAGGGCTGCCGGTGCCGGAGCCACGCTCCAGTCGGCGTCGCGGATCTCCTGGGTATCCGGCAGGAAATCCAGGCGGCCGGTCCGTGCCACGTGCTCGCGCTTGACGGCTCTGGCCTTGAGAAGTTCGGCACGGGTTCCGGCAAAGCGAAGGTGAAGTTCCTCGACGAAGGCGAGAGCCTCCGGGGTCAGGATTTCCCCGGCCCGGTCGATGGGCTGGGGATCGGTGACGGTGAGAGCCATTTCTGGTCCTTCCTGGGCTTGAATAAGGCTGTGGATTAGGCGTGGGCCGGAACGGCGGGGGTGGCGGCGTGCGCGGAGTTCTCGCGCGCCGCTGCGGCGACGGCGGCGGCGACGTCGGCGGCAACGTGTGGGTCGAAGGCGCTGGGGATGATGTAGCTGGCGTTCAGTTCCTCGTCCGCCACACGGTTGGCGATGGCCTTCGCGGCGGCCACCAGCATTTCCGGGATGATGTCGGAGGCGCCGGCGTCGAGCAGCCCGCGGAAGAAGCCCGGGAAGGCCAGCACGTTGTTGATCTGGTTGGGGTAGTCGCTGCGGCCAGTGGCCACAACGGCCGCGTGCTTCGACGCGATCACCGGGTCGATTTCCGGTGTGGGGTTGGCCATGGCAAAGACGATCGCACCCTTGGCCATGGAGGCAACCTGCTCCTCGCCGATCACGTTGGGGGCGCTGACGCCGATGAAGACGTCCGCACCCTTGAGGGCCTCGTGCAGGGTGCCCGAGAAGCCGGCCTCGTTGGTGTTGGCCGCGATCCAGGAGCGGTGCTCGTCGTCGTACTCGGCGCCGTGGTGGATGGCGCCGGAGCGGCCGGCCGCGATGATGTGGTTGGCACCCTGGGCCTTAAGCAACTGGATGATGGCCGAGCCCGCGGCGCCGACGCCGGAGACCACGATCTTGACATCGGCGAGCTTCTTACCCACCACGCGCAGGGCATTGACCAGGGCGGCCAGGGTGACGATCGCGGTGCCGTGCTGGTCGTCATGGAAGACCGGGATGTCCAGTTCCGCACGGAGCCGGTTTTCAATCTCGAAGCAGCGCGGTGCGGCGATGTCTTCCAGGTTCACGCCGCCGTAGACGGGGGCGAGGGCCTTGACGATCCGGATGATTTCCTCGGTGTCCTGGGTGTCCAGGCAGACCGGCCAGGCATCGACGTTGGCGAACTGCTTGAAGAGGGCGGCCTTGCCCTCCATCACCGGGAGCGCAGCGGCCGGACCGATGTTTCCCAGGCCCAGGACGGCGGAGCCGTCGGTGACGACGGCGATGGTGTTGCGCTTGATGGTCAGGTTCCTCGCGGCGGAGGGGTCCTCCGCGATCGCCAGGCAGACGCGGGCGACGCCGGGGGTGTAGGCGCGGGAGAGGTCGTCGCGGTTGCGCAGGGCGACCTTCGGGACCACCTCGAGCTTCCCGCCCAGGTGCATCAGGAAGGTGCGGTCCGAGACATGCTGGACCTTCACGCCGTCGAGCGCGTTGAGGGCGTCCTTGACGCGGGCCGCGTGCTCGTCGTCGGTGGTGTTGCAGGTGACGTCGACGACGAGCGTGTCGTGGTGGGATTCGGTGACGTCCAGGGCGGTGATGGCGGCGCCTGCCGCGCCGACGGCCGCCGCCAGTTCGCTGGTGGCGGTGAAGCTGGACGGCGCTTCCACGCGCAGGGTGATCGAATTTCCGGGGCTGGGGTTCGCCATTGAGTTCCTCCTGGTATGGCCCGTGACGGGCCGCTCACGCTTCCATGAATGTTTTCGTATTATGGATATTATTATCTGCTTAGTGGAAAAACAACCCTTGTGGTGTCATTGGCCGGGTGGCGGGGTGCTGTATCTTTGGTTTTCAGCTGTTTTTCACGATGTGGATAAGAAATGTCGACGCCGACGCGCAGGAGAGAATCTTTATGGCTGATAAGCCCTCGGGAGGCGTGCAGTCCGTTGAGCGCGTCTTCGAACTTCTGGAACTGATTACCGATGCGGGCGGCGAGGTCACCCTCAGTGAGCTGTCCAATTCCACCGATCTGCCCCTTCCTACCATTCACCGGCTCCTGCGCACCCTTGTTGCCCTGGGGTACATCCGGCAGCTGCCAAACCGCCGCTACGCTCTGGGGCCGCGCCTGATCCGCCTGGGTGAGGCGGCCAACAAGCAGCTCGGCTCGCTGGCCAGGCCCCAGCTCAAGTCGCTTGTGGACCGCCTGGGTGAAACGGCCAATATGGGTGTCCTGGACTCCGACATGGTCATCTACGTCGCCCAGGTGCCGTCGTTGCATTCGATGCGCATGTTCACCGAGGTGGGCAAGCGCGGATACATGCACGCCACCGGCATGGGCAAGGCGATCCTGGCCCAGCTGGACGATGACACGGTCCGCGGCATCGTCGGACGCCAGGGGATGCCGACCCCCACCCCGAAGAGCATTGGCGACGTCGATACGCTGCTGGAAGACCTGAAGCTCATCCGCCAGCGCGGCTACTCCATTGACGAGGAAGAGCAGGAGGTCGGGGTGCGGTGCTTCGCGATGGCCATCCCCGATGCGCCGACGCCGGCCGCCATCTCCGTCTCCGGACCCGTGTCCCGGGTGGACCAGGCGTTCGCGGACAAGGCCGTGCCGCTGCTGCGGGAGGCCGCCCGCGCGATCTCGGACGAGCTCAAGCAGGGCTGATCCGCCGGGGCACAACGCCGCCGTCCGGATCCGGGAGCACGACAAGCGGGGCCTACGGTCGTAGGCCCCGCAAGTGGCTGCCGTGTGCGGGATGGATGGGCTCCTAGTGCTCGTCGGCTGCAATCCTGGACGGCTCTACGGGAACTTCCTTGCCGTCGCAGTCAAACAGTTTGCCGTTCTCGTAGCGGTCGCCCTCGGCGAGGCATTTAAGGTCTTCCTGACGGAGGACCCTGTCGGTACCGGCCACGAAGACCGACTGGTTCTCGGAGTTCCCAGCCTTCATGTGGTTGAAGAGCAGGTTCAGCAGGATGGCCATGAGGGCTGCGGAGCTGATGCCGGAGTGGAAGATGGTGCTGAACCAGGTGGGGAACTTGTCGTAGAAGGTCGGTGCGGCGATCGGAATCATGCCGAAGCCCAGTGACGCCGCGACGACGATCAGGTTCATGTTGTTGCGGTATTCCACTTTGGCGAGGGTCCGGATGCCGCTTGCAGCGACGGTTCCGAAGAGGATGACGCCGGCACCGCCCAAGACGGGCGTCGGCACCGAGGCCACGACGCGACCCAGGACGGGAAGCAGGCCGAGGACCACCAGGATCACCCCGCCGGCGCTGACCACGAAACGGCTCTTGACACCCGTGATGGCAACCAGGCCCACGTTCTGGGCGAAGGCGCTCTGGGTGAAAGAGTTGAACAGCGGCGAGATGGCGCTGGAGAGCATGTCCGCCCGGAGACCGTCGCCAATCCGCTTGGAGTCAACCTTGGTGCCGACGATGTCGCCCACGGCAATGATGTCGGCCGAGGTTTCGGTCAGGGTGACCAGGATGACGATCAGCATCGAAATGATCGAGGCGACCTCAAAGGTGGGAAGGCCGAAAGCAAGCGGTGTGGGGAAGGCGACGATTGCGCCCTGGGCCACCTTGGAAAAATCTGCCATGCCGACTGCGAAGGCGATCAGGGTGCCCAGAACCATCGCGAGCAGGATCGACAGCCTCGAGATCGCGGCATTCCCTACCTTGCTGAGCAGCAGGACGATCGCCATGGTGACCGCGGCGAGGCCGATGTTTGCCACGCTTCCGTAGTCCGGCGCCTTGCTGTTGCCGCCCATGGCCCAGTTGGCGGCAACCGGCATCAGCGTCAGGCCGATGGTGGTGATGACCACACCGGTCACCACCGGGGGAAAGAAGCGGATAATCTTCGAGAACAGCGGCGTGATGAGCAGCCCGATCAGCGATGCCGCGATGACAGAGCCGAACACGGCCTGGATGCCGCCACCGCCGTGGACGATCGCCACCATCGTGGAAACGCCGGCAAATGAAACGCCCTGCACGAGCGGGAGTCGGGACCCGAAGAACGGGATGCCGATGGTCTGCAGGATGGTGGCGAGGCCGCCGACGAAGAGGCAGGCGGCGATCAGCAGGCCGATGTCCTGCGACGACAGGCCGGCGGCCGCGCCGATGATCAGCGGCGGGGCGATGATTCCGCCGTACATGGTGAGAACGTGCTGCAAGCCGTAGGCGAATGTGCTTCCGAGCGGCAGGCGCTGGTCTTCGGGGCGACCGGACCGAGCGGCGCGCGCCGCTGTCGCGGCTAATTTCTTCTTGGTGTTCATGGCAGACTTTCTTGGTTCATGGCAGACGTCTTTGTCTGGCTAACGGTGTCTGGCTAACAGTTGTGGCAAAGTAATTCGGCCCGTTTCCCGGGGTTCTTGTCCGGCTGTTTCCGGTGCCGGAGCACCGGAAGACCGGACAAGAACCCGGGGGGTCGCGCCGGGCAAGCGCGCGGTTCCCGGACCGGCCTA
The DNA here is from genome assembly GCF_052113245.1 of Arthrobacter sp. YAF34. NCBI lineage: Bacteria > Bacillati > Actinomycetota > Actinomycetes > Micrococcales > Micrococcaceae > Arthrobacter > Arthrobacter sp. YAF34. The sequence goes on along the minus strand of NZ_JBFRCV010000010.1, from coordinate 12,955 downwards.
GCAGAATCCTGCGATACCGCTCCAGGCGATCTCCGCGGGGGTGGCGTCCTCGCGCTGGACCGTCGCCTCGATCAGGCCGTAGGGCCGGTCCGCGGCAAAGAAGACCTCGTTGGGGTTGTCGAGGCCAAACGGTGAGAGATCGACGAGGAAATGGTGCTTGTTGGGCATGGAGAACTTGATCTCGTCGATCTCTCCGTGGGCCTCGAGGACCTTGGCGCCCATGTCGAAGAGGGTCTGCTGCAGGGCGTGGGAGTAGTTTTCGCTGAACCCTTCCAGTAGCAGGCTCTTGACGTCGTCGTAGCTCTTGTTGAAATCGGTGGTGCTGAAGTCGGTGCCGGTCTTGAAGCGCCAGCGGGCGGAGACGTCCGTGGCAAGGATGCGGTCCGTGGTTTCCGGCAGGGTGGTGTATTTGTCCCGCGGGTAGCCCACAAAGCCGGACTGCGTGGACTTGAGTACCGTGAGGTCCTTGAGCCCGGAAATCAGGTGCGCGTCGGCGCCGTCCCGGACCAATACCGCGGTGCGCACCTCCTGGCGGTTGCGGACGAAGGAGTGGTCGTGCTCGGCGCCGTGCGCCTGGATGCGGTCCCAGCCGTACGACTCAGCTTCCCACCGGCCTCCGGAGACCCAGTCGAAGCTCGAGGTGAAGTGCTCGCCCAACCGCAGAAGGAACGCTTCCGGCGAGCCAATGCCCTCCCGGGCGAAGGCGTAGATCGTGTTCTTCTGGGTGTCGGTGGCGACGACGTGACCGTTGTCGCCCGCAAGGTGTGCGGCGGCGAAATCGCCGCGGAGCTGCGAGGTGACGTTCAGGTCCTCGATCTCGTGGCGGTCCGTGTCCCGGGTGATTTTGACGACCCGGACTCCGGCCTTTCCGTACTGGTTGTGGCCGAGGATGATCTTGTTGCTCATGGCTATTCCCAACTTCCGTGATGTGGAACCTAGGTTCCATCATTGAAATTAGCGCGTGTTTCGCACGCGTTTCCGATGGAGCCGACCCAACAAAAAGAGCCGACGTCCAGTGACGTCAGCTCATTACAACCCTGCCTGCTGCTCCCAGGTTACGTGACCTACGCCACGAATTGGTTTAAACCTTAGCGCCGACGGGCCGTGGTGTACATCACTTTGGCAAAAATCGGATTGTGACTGGCAGTCCTCCCGGCGGTCCCGCCCCACCCCTTGACCGCCGTCACGGCGCTCCCTAAAATTTCCACATAACAATAAAAGTTTTCCAAAATGTGGAAATTTGGATGCAGCCCCGGCGCGGCCCTTGAGGGACTGGGGGCCGCGCCGGGAACGAGGAGGAACCGATGGACCCGCAGGATAAGGGCGCTGCCGCTGATTTTCCGGCCGCTGGCCAAGATGTGTACCTGCCGTTCGGCGGCACAGACCCGGACTTCTACATCCCGGCGGACCATGAGCGGAAATCCGGCGGCATCTCCCGCTGGTTCCGGATGCTGCCTGTGTTCGGACGCCGGCGCCCCTGACGCTGTCCCGTCCGGCCGCGCCTGGGTGTATGTCCGGCCAGTTCCCCTAGCCGCCCACCAGTTTCCGAGCGGCCGCCGAGTGCTCCGCGATGAGCCCGGCGATATCCAGCCCTGGAATCTGCCCGTCAACCACGCGCCACTGGCCACCCACCATGACGCGGTCGGCCCGATCCGCCCCGCAGAGCAAGAGCGCGGCCAGCGGGTCGTGACTGCCGGAGAACCGCAGTTCGTCAAGCCGGAAGAGGGCCAGGTCGGCCTGCATCCCTGGCGCCAGTTGGCCCAGGTCTGGCCGGCCGAGGGCAGCGGCCGACCCCCGGGTGGCCCACCCCAGGGCCCGTTCCACCGGCACCTGGGCGCCGTACCGCAGGCGCTGCAGATACAGTGCCTGCCGCGCCTCAAGGATCATATTTGAGGCGTCGTTCGACGCCGAACCATCCACGCCCAGTCCCACCGGGACGCCGGCATCCTCAAGCTCGATCACCCGAGCGGTGCCCGATGCCAGCCGCATATTGGAGGTGGCGCAATGCGCGACGGCGGTCCCTGCGGCTCCCAGCGCCGCAATCTCGGCGTCGCTGAAGTGAATGCCGTGCCCCAGCCAGGTCCTGCCGCTGAGCCAGCCGACACTTTCCAGGTACTCCACGGTGCGCAGTCCGAATTTCTCCCGGCAAAACTCCTCCTCATCCAGCGTCTCGGCGAGATGGGTGTGGAGCCGGACATCCAGGCGCTCGGCCATGGCGGCGCTGTCGGACATAATCTCCTGCGTCACGGAAAACGGTGAACACGGGGCGAGGGCGATCTGGATGACGGCGCCGTTGCCCCGCTCGTGGTACTCGCCGATGAGCCTTTCGCTGTCCGTCAGGATGACGTCCGCCGCCTGCACGGTGGACTGCGGCGGCAGGCCGCCGTCGTCCTCCCCGAGGGTCATCGACCCCCGGGTGAGGGTCGCCCGCATTCCCAGCTTCCGCACCGCGCAGACCTCGATGTCGATGGCGTCTTCCAGGCCGGAGGGAAAGAGGTAGTGGTGGTCCGCGGCCGTGGTGCAGCCGGAAAGCAGGAGTTCTGCCAGGGCAACGGTGGCTGCAAGTTCCAGGTTCCGCGGGGTGAGCCGCGCCCATACCGGGTATAACTTCTGCAGCCAAGGGAACAAAGGGGCATTTGCCACCGGGCCCCAGGCACGGGTGAGCGTCTGGTAGAAGTGGTGATGGGTGTTGATCAGGCCGGGCAGCAGGACGTGGTTGCCGGCCTCGAACGTTTCCTGGCATGGTGCCGACGGCTGCTGGCCGGCGGCCAGAACTTCCACGATGATTCCGCCGCTCACCACGATTCCGCCCGAGGCGTCGAGGGTGTTGGCGGCGAAAGCTCCAAGGGGATTGCGGATCCAAAGGCGGGAGTCGGAGGGGCGCGTGGTCATGGCAGATTTCCTGTCTGAGCGTAGGGGCGAAGGCCAGCTCAGTGTGGGCCTGTCTGCTGATCCAGGCGCCCGGCTCGAGGCGCCGGTTGGAGATCAGGCTAGGTCGGCGGAGGCGGGCCCGTCAACAGTGCGCAGTGTGACAACTCGGAAATCAGAATTTCACATCACGAAACTAAGATTCCAAAAATCTATGGCACAGCTCACGTTTCGCTGCTACTCTGGATTTTGCCAAAGGCGGGCCCCGGTCTCCGGAGAAGCTATCTACCAGGCGCAAGTACACCTTCAAAAGTACGCTGCTGAAGCCTGGTAACCGTCGCAACTGGTCATTGCGTCCCATTCGTCGGACCGGCTTCCACAGCACAAGGGAGCCGCATCATGAGCGCCACCGCCACGGCCCAGGCATATCTGGCCAGGTCTATTGATCTCGCCACGGCCAACGTCCTGAACAACGGCGGACCGTTCGGTGCCGTCGTTGTCACCGCGGATGGACAGGCGTTCGACGGCGTCAACCGCGTCACCGCCCTGAACGACCCCACCGCGCACGCCGAAGTCACCGCGATCCGCCGCGCGTGCAGCGAACTTGGCACCTTCGCCCTCACCGGAGCCATCCTTTACAGCAGCTGTGAGCCCTGCCCTATGTGCCTGGCGTCCGCGCTGTGGGCGCGGGTGTCGCGGGTGGTCTTCGCGGCGGACCGGCATGACGCCGCGTCCGTGGGTTTCGACGACGCCGTGTTCTATGAATTCTTCGAAAACGACCAGCGCGACGCCCTGATGCCTGTGCACAAGCTGGAACTTCACGACCCGCAGGCGCCGGCCGCCCTGAAGCCGTTCACAACATGGAATGCCCTTGATTCCCGAGTTGACTACTAAGGGCCTTCCAACGGCCCATGACGGGCACAAGAATATGGACACCATCGACGCACCGGGAAGGGAGGAGCAGCAATGCTGGAACTGATGCCGTCCTTGCAGAAATGGCAGCCCGCCGTTAGCGGGCAGCGGTGCGCCGTGGCCACAGTGGTGGGGGCGGCAGGTTCCGTTCCCCGGCCGCTCGGAACGTCCATGATTGTGTCCGAGGCCGGCGAGGTCCTGGGCAGCCTGTCGGGCGGATGCGTGGAAGGTGCCGTGGTGGAGTTGGCGTTAGAGGCCATCCGCGACGGCGGCACCCGCCGTGAGGTTTTCGGCTACAGCGCCGAAGACGCGTTCGCAGCCGGGCTTACCTGCGGCGGCGAACTGGAAATCCACATCGAACCGCTGGGTACGGAACCAGGCACCTTGCAGCGTGAAAGCCTGGCCGCCCTTGGAGCCCGCGGACCCGCAACGCCTGCGGCACTGATCCGCCGGGTCGACGCGCACGGCGGCGGCGCCGTCGTTATCCCGGAGCCCGCCGCCTACCAGGCCGAAACCTGCCCCGAGCTGGCCCGGATGCTGGGCCGGTCCGGCGGGGATGCCCCGGCGGGCCGCGTGCTCGTGCAGGCCGCAGCCGCCCAGCTGGAGCCGCTGCTGCGCCGGGGACAGACCGGGCTGGTCCGGCTCGCCCCGCAGGACGGCTGCCTGTCCGGCCCCGCAGCCGAGCGGGCATGCGGACCGGCTGGCGTCCGGGAGGCTCCGGCCACGAACAACGAGCCTGTAACCCTCTTGGTGCAGAGCCGGCGTCCGCCGGCACGGCTGCTGATCTTCGGCGCCAACGACTTCGGCGCGGCGCTGCTGCCGGCCGCCAAGCTGCTCGGATATGACGTGACGCTGTGTGATGCCCGGCCGGCCTTCGCGGCCCAGGACAGGTTCGCCGGCGCCGACCAATTGGTCACGGCGTGGCCCCACCGCTACCTCGCGCAGGAAGCCGCGGCGCGAAGGATCGACGCCCGGACCGTGGTCTGCATCCTCACACACGACCCCAAATTCGACATTCCGCTGCTTGAAACCGCTCTGGGCCTCGAGCTGGCCTATGTAGGTGCCATGGGATCGCGGCGCAGCCACCAGCAGCGGGCCGAGTCCCTCCTCGCCGCGGGGGTGCCCGCCGCGGAACTGTCCCGGCTGCATTCGCCGATCGGCCTAGACCTCGGAGCCGTCACCCCGGCCGAGGTGGCGGTCTCCATCACGGCGGAGGTCCTGGCGCGCCGCGGACACGGCCCGGACCGCGGCGGTACAGCTTCGGCCGGGATGTCCCGGGCAAATCGTCCCTCGGCCCAGTGCATGTCCTTGAGGGACGGTGCGGGTCCGATCCATTACCGGGGCGGCAGCCCCGCTGCCCCCCAAGCCGCAACCCTGATCCCCTCACCCCGGCAGCACCAGGAGACACCATGGATATGAACACCATCGAAGCGGTGGTCCGCACCGGGGATCCCGGCGAGTGGCGCAACGGCGATGCGTGGCTGGCCGGCGGAACCGTCCTGTTCTCTTACGGCAGCTTCGCCTTCGGCAAGGAGCCGCTCCGGCGGCTGCTCGACCTCAGCGCCACCGACTGGCCCGCCCTCACGGTGACGGACTCGGGCATCGAGATCGCGGCCACGTGCACGGTTGCACAACTGTACGCACTGCCGGATTCGGACGCGCTGGCCCTTGTTGCAGGGAGGAACCGGGGTGAAGTGGTCACCGGCGCAACCGCCTGGCCGGCCTTGGACCTGATCCGTCCCTGCTGCGACTCCTTTGTGGCCTCCTTTAAAGTCTGGAACATGTCCACAGTGGGCGGCAACCTGTGCACCTCACTGCCGGCCGGCCCCATGATCTCGCTTTGTGCCGCGCTGGACGGCACGGCCACCATTCTCGGCCCCGGCCCCGGCCGCGCCAGCCGTACCGTGCCGGTGGCCGACTTCGTTACCGGGGACGCCAAGAACTGCCTGGCCCCCGGCGAGCTCCTCCGCAGCATCCACCTCCCGGCGTCGGCACTGGCCTCGCGGGCGGCCTTCCGCAGGCTCTCGCTGAGCAACCTGGGGCGGTCCGGCGCGCTGCTGATCGGACGGTCCGACGCCGACGGCACACTGGTCCTGACCGTCACGGCGGCCACCAAACGGCCCGTTCAGCTACGCATTACGGCGGACCGGGGAGCAGGCCCATCCGCGGCGGCACTGGCCGCCGCCCTCGAAGCTGCGATCCCGGACGCGCTCTATCACGATGACATCCACGGGCTGCCGGCCTGGCGGAAGGACATGACGTACCGGCTCGCAGAGGAAATCCGGGCGGAGCTGGCTGCGCCCGAAGGGGTTGCCCCGGCCCGAGTCTCCGGCGACTTCTGGCCGCCAAGGCGCACTCCCGGCCCCACCACGCCAACACTGGCACAGTCACAGCAGGAGGGGCGCTGATCATGGCCAACAACACCAGCCGCACCGGCAGCAGCCGCATCGTTGTCAACGGGACTGCGGCAGCGGACAGCCCGCGGCCGGGCCAGTGCCTCCGGACGTTCCTGCGGGAACAGGGCGCCCTCGGCGTCAAGAAGGGCTGCGACGGCGGCGACTGCGGGGCCTGCACGGTCCACGTGGACGGAACCCCGGTGCACAGCTGCATCTACCCGGCCGTCCGGGCAGAGGGACGAGCCGTCACCACGATCGAAGGGCTGGCTGCCACCTGTGACCCCGGCGGACCTGACACCCCCGGCGGCGGCGCCGCCGGGACCACCGCACTCCACCCGATGCAGCAGCAGTTCTTGGACCGGCAGGGCTTCCAGTGCGGTTTCTGCACGGCGGGCATGGTGATGACGGCGGCCACCTTCGACGACGAGCAGAAGGCGAACCTGCCGCGGAACCTCAAGGGCAATCTGTGCCGCTGCACCGGCTACCGCGCCATCGAAGACGCTGTCTGCGGGCGGGAAGGGCACCCCGACGCCGCAGGTCCGGGATCCGGGGTCGCCGGACCAAGCCAGCCGGCACCGCGTCCCGGACAAATGGGCGATGACGTTCCGGCACCCGCCAGCCTCGCCGTCGTCACGGGACAGGCCCGCTACACCTTGGACGTCCCCGCCGACGAAATGCCCGGACTGCTGCACCTGAAGCTGCTGCGCTCCCCGCATGCCCACGCCCGGGTGGTCGCCATCGATAAGTCCGCAGCGTTGCAGGTCCCCGGAGTCGTGGCCGTCCTCACCCATGAGGACGCCCCGGCTCAGCTGTATTCCACCGCCCAGCACGAGCACTACACCGACGACCCGGATGACACCCGGGTCCTCGACGACGTCGTACGGTTCATCGGGCAAAAGGTCGCCGCCGTCGTAGCTGTTTCTGTTGCCGCGGCGGAAGCCGGAGTCCGCGCCCTGGCCGTTGAATACGAGGTCCTGCAGGCTGTCTTCACGCCCGAAGGCGCGATACACCCGGGTGCGCCGGCGATCCACGGGGACAAGGACGCCCTCACAGCCCGCATCGGCAGGCCGGAGCGGAACGTGGTGGCCGAACTGCACTCCGAACTGGGCGACGTCGCCGCGTCCTTCGCCACCGCGGACTTCATCCACGAGCAGACCTACCGGACCCAGCGGGTTCAGCACACCGCACTGGAGACCCACGCCGCCATCGCCTCGATCGATGACGATGGACGGCTACAGGTCCGCACCTCCAGCCAGGTGCCCTTCCTGGTCCGGCGCACCCTGGGCCGCATCTTCGGCCTGCCGGAAGAACAGATCCGGGTGGTGGCCGGCCGCGTTGGCGGCGGCTTCGGCGGCAAGCAGGAAGTCCTCACGGAGGACATCGTGGCCCTCGCCGCGCTGAAACTGCGACGCCCGGTGCAGCTCGAGTTCACCCGCACCGAGCAGTTCGCGGCCGCCACCACCCGGCACCCGTTCACCATCCACCTCAAGGCCGCCGCCAGCAACGAGGGCAAACTGACGGCGCTGCAACTGGACGTGCTGACCAACGCCGGCGCCTATGGCAACCATTCCGTGGGCGTGATGTTCCACGGCTGCGGCGAGTCCCTGGCCGTGTACAACTGCGCCAACAAGAAAGTGGATGCCCACGCCGTGTATACCAACACGGTGCCGTCCGGCGCGTTCCGCGGCTATGGGCTGAGCCAGGTAATCTTCGCCATCGAATCCGGCATGGACGAGCTCGCGGCCGGGATCGGCATGGACCCCATGGAGTTTCGCCGCCGCAACATGGTCCGCGAGGGCGACGACATGCTCTCCACCCACCCTGACCCCGAAGAGGACGTGCTCTACGGCAGCTACGGCCTGGACCAGTGCACCCGGCTGGTGCAGGACGCCCTGGACCGCGGCCGGGAACGCTACCGGGCCGCCGGACTCGAGGACCTCGGCCCCGACTGGGTCACGGGGGAGGGCTCCGCCCTGTCCATGATCGACACCGTCCCCCCGCGCGGCCACTTTGCCCACTCACGGCTCCGGCTCCTGCCCGACGGGACCTACGCCGCCGCCGTCGGGACGGCCGAATTCGGCAACGGCACCACCACCGTCCACGCCCAGCTCGCCGCCACAGCCCTGTCCACCACCGCCGTCCGCGTCACTGTGCGGCAGTCCGACACCGACCTCGTCCACCACGACTCCGGTGCGTTCGGCTCGGCAGGCACCGTGGTGGCCGGGAAGGCCACCCTCGCCGCCGCCGAGGACCTCGCCGTGCGCATCCGGGCCTTCGCCGCCGGACTCCGGCAGATCCCCGCCGCCGGATGCGTGCTGGAGACGGACGCCGTAGTCTGCGAGGGAACCCGGGTGCCGCTGACGGAAATTTACGCCGCCGCCGAACGCGCCGGCGTCGAACTCGCCGCCGAGGGCCATTGGGGCGGAACGCCGCGCTCCGTGGCGTTCAACGTCCAGGGTTTCCGGGTGGCCGTGAACACCGGGACTGGTGAGCTGCGGATCCTGCAAAGCGTCCAGGCGGCCGATGCCGGCGTAGTGGTCAACCCGCGCCAGTGCCGCGGCCAGATCGAAGGCGGCATCGCTCAGGCCCTGGGCGCCGCGCTGTACGAGGAAGTCAGGGTGGACGACGCCGGCCGCGTCACCACGGACATCCTCCGGCAGTACCACATCCCCTCCTTCGCGGACGTGCCGCGCAGCGAGGTGTACTTCGCCGACACCAGCGACAAGCTGGGCCCGCTCGGCGCCAAGTCCATGAGCGAGAGCCCCTTTAACCCGGTGGCGCCGGCGCTGGCGAACGCCATCCGGAACGCCACCGGCGTGAGGTTCTCCGAGCTGCCCATCTCCCGCGACAAGATCTACCTGGGACTGAAGGAAGCCGGGCTGGTCCCTCACCTCGACAGCCCTGACGGCCTATAGTCGGATGATGGAACAGCGAATGTTGGGCAAGACCGGACGGAACGTGTCGATTGTCGGGTTGGGGACCTGGCAGCTTGGCGCGGACTGGGGCAACGTGGACCCCGCGCAGGCGCAGGCCGTTCTCGCCGCCGCGGCGGAAGCCGGCGTCACCTTCTTCGACACCGCCGACGTCTACGGCGATGGGCGCAGCGAGCAGGCCATCGGAGCGTTCCTGGCGGACAACCCCGGTCTGGACATCACTGTGGCCACCAAGATGGGCCGGCGGGTGGAACAGACGCCGGAAAACTACAACCTGGCCAACTTCCGCGAATGGACGGACCGCTCCCGGCGGAATCTGGGGATGGACTGCCTGGATCTGGTGCAGCTGCACTGCCCGCCTACCGCCGTGTACAGCAACGCCGAAGTCTACGACGCACTGGACACCCTCGTGGCCGACGGCGCCATCCGGAACTACGGCGTCAGCGTCGAGCGGACCGACGAGGCGCTGGAAGCCATCCATCACCCGGGCACGGCCACGGTGCAGATCATTTTCAATGCCTTCCGGCTCAAGCCCCTGGATGAGGTTCTTCCTGCCGCACAGGCAGCCGGTGTGGGCATCATTGCCCGTGTGCCGCTCGCTTCCGGGCTGCTGTCCGGCAAGTACACCAAGGACACGTTCTTCGCGGAGAACGACCACCGGAACTACAACCGCTCCGGTTCCGCCTTCGACGTCGGGGAGACCTTCTCCGGTGTGGATTTTGAACGGGGCCTCAAAGCGGTGGCTGAGTTCGAGGAACTGGTGCCCGACGGCGTCAGCACCGCCCAGGCCGCGATTGCCTGGATCGCGGCGCAGGACGGCGTCAGCACGGTGATCCCGGGGGCCCGGAACGTGGACCAGGCGCGCTCCAACGCCGCTGCGGCGGGCATCAGCGGAATTGACGCAACTTTCGACGTCGGCGTCCGGGAAATCTATGACCGCTACTTCCGCGAATCGATCCACCCCCGCTGGTAGCGGCTCTTGTACGGAGAACCAGGATTAGCCTTCCGGATACCACACCCGAACTCCCTCAACGCGTGCGAAGGGGGTCAGGGTGTGGGGTTTGGCAGACTTTTCCGTCATGATGTCCAGCACCTCGACATTCCGGACCAGGAGCGCGTCACCGATCAGAGAGCGGTGGCAGCGCCACGGGACGGCTTCGGCGCACATGACCGCCAAATTGTTGGTCCGCCCGCGTTCCATCAGCTGGGCGATGGCCGTGGAGAATTCCTCGGTCTGCATGTAGTCCGCGTAGCCCCGGAACGACGCGTTCCGCCAGGCGCCGTTGGTACTGTCCTTTCGGGCATGCCGGAGGCCGCCAAGGGATGCCATGCGCCGGTAGGTGATCCCGCTGGCCCGCACGCTCGCAGCCAGGGCGTCCCCATTGAACTGCGGATTGTGCCGCGACTTCGGGACGGTGCGGACATCGACCAGCTTCCTGATGCCGTGGGCCTTCAGGATGCCGATGAATTCGTCGATGGGATGCGTGGAGTGCCCCACCGTGAAGATGGTCGTGTCCGTCATGTCCCCATGCTAAGGCGGCAAGGAAGCCTATGCCGGCGGCGAAGCGGCTCGGATATTCTGATTGACCCACCAGCAGTTAAGAGAACGGGCATGGAATGACTTCATCCTCCATCAATGCCTTCATTGACCTGCTCGCTTCGGTGGAAACAGGGCCCTGGTGCAACAACTTCTTCGATCACGCCATCCCGGAGAACGCGCAGCGCCGGCAGAACCTGGGTCTCTATCTGCAGGAAATGCTGGCCCGCTCCCCGCAGGTGTTGCTGGTGGGTGAGGCGCCCGGGTTCCGAGGCATGAGGATCACCGGCGTGCCCTTCACCAACCGCACGATTCTCGAGGGGCCCGCCAATGCCTTCGGGCTGTTCGGGCCGGGAAAGGGCTATGTGCTGCCGGCGGGGGCCGCCGGGGTCGCGGCAGAGCCGACCGCAACGGTGATGTGGGAGGTGCTGGCCGAGCTGGACTTTCTTCCCCTGCTCTGGAGTGCCTGCCCGTGGCATACCCACATGCCAGGACGGCCGCTGTCCAACCGCACCCCGACGTTGGCCGAAGCAGCCCTCGGAACCCCGTTTTGGCAGGCGCTGACAGAGCTGTTTCCCATCGAAACCGTGGTGGCGGTGGGCAATGTGGCGCACCGCAGCCTGCAACGCGCTGGCTTGGATGTGCCGAAGATCAGGCATCCGGCCCATGGCGGCCGGTCCGGGTTCAAACGCGGCCTGCAGGAGCTGCTGGGCACCTCCGGCTAAGACCAACGCGTTGGTTGCCGCGCCGGATCCTAATCCAGCAGGTGAAGCTGTTCCGGGGTGTCGAGGTCCTCACCGCCGGAGAAGTCACTGCAATCTACCAGATCCACCAGGCCCGGGTGGGCCTGCAGGAAGGCACGCGCCCCGGCGTCGCCGGTCGCCGTTTCCGCGGCCGCAGCGCGAAGGCTGGCATCCAGGAGCAGCGGATGTCCCCGCCGCAGCTTGCCCTGCGGGCCGCGGTAGGCGGCCGCCGTCACCCTGCCCGGCCGGTGGGCCGCCAGCAGCCTGGCGACGATCCCGGCGGTCAGGCCGGGCTGGTCCACGAGCGCGATGAGCACGTGATCCTCCGGAGCCGCCGCGCCAACCCCGGCCCGGAAGGAGCTGCCCATCCCGGACTCCCAGTCCGGGTTTTCGATGACCTTGTGCCGCCTGAGGTCGGTGACGGCGCGGAGCGTTGCCGCCTCCGCGCCGAGCACCGCCACCACTTCCCGGCAGCCGCCCTCCAACAGCACGTCAGCGAGCACTTCAACGAGCGTGCGGCCGCGGAACCGGAGCAGCGCCTTGGGGCCGAGCCCCAGCCGCGTCCCGGCGCCGGCCGCAAGCAGCACCGCCGTCGTGGCCGGTGCTCCGCTGTCGCTCATCTGCCCACCCTAACGCGCGCCCCTAAAGCCATGCTCAGGAGTCGCCGCCCGCTCCACCGGTGGTCCCGGCGTTGACGTCCAGGAGCTTGTAGCGGTCCATGGCGTACGACGGCGCGCCCTCCTCGACGTCGCCCCTCGCCGCGAGCAGCTGCAGGGTCTTCACCACGATCGAGTGGATGTCGTTCTTGAAGAAGCGGCGGGCCGCGGCGCGGGTGTCGGAGAAGCCGAAGCCGTCCGCGCCGAGCGAGGCGAACTCGTTCGGGAGGAACTGCCGGATCTGGTCCGGCACGGCCTTCATGTAGTCGGTGACCGCGACGATCGGACCGGTGGCACCGGCGAGCTGCTGGGTGACGAACGGGACGCGGACGGGCTGGCCGGGGTTGAGGAAGGCCTCTTCCTCGGCGGCGAGCCCGTCGCGGCGCAGTTCGGTCCAGGACGTCACGGACCACACATCGGCGGAGACGCCCCAGTCCTCGGCAAGGATGCGCTGGGCCTCGAGGGCCCACGGCACCGAGACGCCGGAGGCCAGGATCTGCGTCTTGGGCCCGGGCACGTCCGACGCCGACACCCGGTAGATGCCTTTCAGTACACCGTTGACGTCGAGGTTCTCGGGTTCGGCCGGCTGGAAGATCGGCTCGTTGTAGACCGTAAGGTAGTACATCAGGTTCCGGTCGGCGTTGCTTCCTGCGGCGGTGTCGCCATACATCCGTTCCAGGCCGTCGCGGATGATGTGGCCCATTTCGTATCCGAAGGCGGGGTCGTAGGTGAGTACGGCCGGGTTGGTGGCGGCGAGGATCGGGGAGTGGCCGTCGGCGTGCTGCAGGCCTTCACCGGTCAGGGTGGTGCGGCCGGCGGTGGCGCCGATGATGAACCCGCGGGTCATCTGGTCCGCGGCGGCCCAGAAGGAATCGCCGGTGCGCTGGAACCCGAACATCGAGTAGAAGAC